>JBAQXA010000695.1:0-1769 GCA_049299195.1 Nocardioides sp. | reverse complement strand
GGATCCGCGCCGCTTTGGTTCGTTGGTGCGTCTCGGGATGTGCGGGGGCGTCGTAATGACGCCCCTCAGCGTCCGGGTCTGCGCCCTTGTTAAAGATCGGGCGAACTTGCGGTAAGTCTCTGGTTTGGGCTGCGTCGGCGCCGAGGTGATGTGACCGTTCGCCAGTTCACGCCATAGCCATTGCACTGCGGACGTGTGGCTGCCGATGCGGGTGCCGGGTCGGTTGGCGCGGGCCCAGCGAGTGAACCAGCGGGTGGTGCGGGCCAGGTGCCGGACACGGTCTTCGAGCTCTCGGTAGTCGATCTCCAACTCACGGCCCGCAGCGCCGAGGGCGGAGACGACGTCGGCGGGCGACGCGATCATCGACGCGGAGCAGGCGCGGGCGGTGCGTTCGCCGAGTTCAGGCTGCAGGCCGAGCTTTCGCGCCGCGTCGGCCCACGAGTGGATGTGCGGGTGGGTTCTGGCGAGGCAGAGGGACGCGAAGAGGCCGATGGTCGCGGGGTGGGAGTCGAAGAGCCCGGCCAGGTGTTCGTCGACGTGGCGCCCTGGAAGGACTTGCGGGACCTGCCGGGTCGAGGCGGTGAGCGGTGGTTGCTGGTCGAGGAGATGGGACAGGCGACGCCGCGGTGCGTGGGCGGCCATGACGAGTCGCGTGAGGGTCGGTGTCATGCGGGTGTGGTCGGCCAGCCATCCGAGCCGGCCTTCGGGGACGTCGGGGACGTGCCGGAGCCATTGCCCGAATCGGGCCGCGGCGGTGTCGATGTCCTCCGCGGCGAGGATGCGGTCTGCGGCTGTCAGAGCACGTGAGCGGAGTACGGGGTCTTGGGGTGGGCGGATGCTCCAGCGCCGAACACCAGTCGTGCCGGCATCTGCGACGTCGCGCGCCCAGGAGGGGAGGTCTTCGGGCGCCCGGGTCCCAGCGGCGAGGTGCAGCAGGAGTGCGGTCAAGGATCGGAGGGTGGTGGTGAACTCGGACGCGTCGAGCTGGCCGGCGAAGGTGGGGACGGTCCCGCCGGCGTCGGCGGCGTCTTGCCGGGCTTGGCGTTGGAGGCAGTCTTCATCGGCCAGCTCGGCGGTGAGGGTGGTGAGGTCGACGCGGCATTGCTTGCGTGGGCCTTGGCCGAGAGGGTTGCCGCACACCGCCTGGGGACCAACGACGCGCAGTGGTGAGTGGCGCTGGTCGCGGAAAGGGCGCTGGCAGCCGGGGCACTTGGCGAGCAGGTAGGTGCCGTGGGTGCGGCATACGGTCGTCGTGGGCAGACGCCAGGTGGTCCTCCAGATCCCGTCGTCACCGAGGCATGCCGGGCAGATCTGGGTGCCGCGGCCGGAGATCCAGCCTCGGGCGGAGACGGCGCGGAAGCTGGACTGGTGGGCGGGGTCGAGCCCCCGCAGATCGAGGCTCGTTCCGTCAAATGCCGCCAGGGTCGCATTCTGCAGGGTGGCGGTGTCGGCTCCGGTGAGGCGGGCGATCCGCTCAAGAGTTGCCGGTGTGGGGGCGAGCATGAGGTACGCGGTGGTGGTGTCGTGTCCGGCCCGCACCATCTCGACCAGGCGCGCCGTGGTGAGGTAGTTGGCGTCAGCAACGCGTTCGAGATAGGCATCGAGGGCCTCGCCGGGAGCGAGGTTGACGAGGGTCGGCAGGTCGGATTCGGCGTTGTCAGCCAGCATCTCGAGTCACCTCGGTGTTGCGGGCTGGCGAGGCGGATTCCTCGGCCGTGACTAGGTCGCTGCTGCTGGTGAGCCGGTTTCGCCACCAGGTGCGTAGGTGG
>JBAQXA010000694.1:0-2092 GCA_049299195.1 Nocardioides sp. | reverse complement strand
GTCTCCGCGCTGCACGCCCGCCGGTGGCCGGAGTTCGGCTACGCGTGGCTCGCCTTCGGCACGATCTTGAGCCTCTCCGGCTTGTTTGCCGCGGCCATCCCCGAAATCACAGCTGAGGACTTCCGGTGGAGCCCCACGCTCATCGCGATCGTGGTCGGCACGGCCCTCGTCGCTGGCGCCGCTTTGGCGCTCGCGCGCGGCCGGGATCGGTGGGAGCCGCTCGGCGCGCTCGTCACCACCGCCGTCGGACTGCTGTTGGTGTTGTGGGAGGCCGGCGCGAACGCCCAAAACGTCGGCGCCCAGGACTGGGCACACGCCGCCGTCAGCGTCTTGCTCTACGTGCTGGTCGCCGGCTGGTTCGCCGTACTCGGTGTGTTGCGCGACCAGCCCTGGCTCACCTGGATCGCGACGGCCTTCCTGGTCGTGTTCACAACGTTCCAGAGCTTCGCGGTCTTCGCGCAGATCATCACCGGCGCCTGGCTGTTCGTGGTGCTCGGCCTGATCTTCGTGGCGACCGGCTACCTGTTCGACCGGGCCCGGCGCGAGGTCGTGGCCACCCTTGATGACTCCCCGGAAGGACGCACCCGATGAAGACCGCACTCCCCGTCGCGCAGACCCCGCTCGCGGCGCGTCTGACTGCCTTGGTGCTCACCTCATTGGTGCTGGTCGGCGTTGCGGTCTTCCCGCAACTCTCCGCCCGGATCGCCGGAGACGAGTACCTGCTGCGGGTCGCCCCGCTGGACCCGATCGAGCCCGCACGCGGCGCATATGTGGCCCTGGGTTATCCGGACCTCAACCCGCGCGCGGATGGCCGCTTTGGCCCGGTGGACGACGGCGCTCACCAGGGCACGGTCTTCCTGACCCTGGAGAAGGACGGCGAGTATTGGAAGGGCAAGGGATTCACCCGCTCCAGGCCCGACGAGGGCGTCTACCTGCAGTGCTCGGACCGCAATTGGGCGGTGTCCTGCGGCATCGAGAGTTGGTTCCTTCCGCAAGATGAGGCCGCCGAGATGGAGCAGGCCGTCAGCGGCGGCACCGCCACGGCGGTCGTGCGCATCGATGGGCGCGGGCACGCCGCATTGGTCGACGTACGGACTGATTAGGGCCGGACTGATGGCCCGGACTGACTGGACCGGACTGATTGGGCCCGTCAGCCGGCCAAGATCACGGTCAGCCGGTCCGGCTTCATGGGCGCGACCGACGGCCGCAATCGGGTGATCCTCAGGTCCGCCGCCAACACTTCGGCAGCGTCTTGGAGCCCCGGCGGGTAATAGACCGTGGTCGCTGGGATGTTGCCGCGCCAGTTGCCGATGCCGCTGACCTGCCAGCCCGCCGCCCGCACTTGCTGGGCAGTGGTGGCGGCCAAACCTGCGGTCGAGGTGTTGTTGAGTACGGCGACCAGCGTGTCTTGGCGGACCACGTCATCGTCGCCGGGCTGCTCGGTCGGTGACGCCGACTTCGACGGCTTGGGCGCCTTCGTCGGCCGCGAACTCGGCGACTGACTCGGAGGCGGAGTGGCTGACGGAGTCGGGCTCTCGCTCGCGGCCTCGCCGGGGGCGGTGGGTGTCGTCGACGACGGCGTGTCCGAAGCGTTGTTGGCGCTCCCTGCGTCTGGGTCACCGCCGGTGATCCAGAAGAGGACCAACGCGGTTAAGACGGCCGCGATGGAGAGCAACACGATGGGGGTGGGGTAGACGACCCAACCCCGTTGATCGTCAGGGCCATGGCGCAGCGGCATCGGCACGTCCGCGCGGGGGTTAGATCTCGAAGCCGAGGCGGCGCGCCGAGCGCTGCCGCTGCCGGGTCGCGCGCAACCGCCGCAACCGCCGGACGAGCAGGGGGTCGGCAACCAGCGCTTCGGGGCGATCGATCAACGCATTGAGCACTTGGTAGTAGCGCGTTGCGGACATGTCGAACTCCTGGCGAACCGCAGTCTCTTTGGCGCCGGCGTACTTCCACCACTGGCGCTCGAACTCGAGGATCTGCAGATCGCGCTCACTCAAGCCCGGCGCTTGCGACGGCTGCGCGCCGAAGGCGTTGGCGGACTCCATGGGGGCAGTCTAGGCGACGAATGACACAGATGTCATTCCCC
>JBAQXA010000693.1:0-3256 GCA_049299195.1 Nocardioides sp. | reverse complement strand
GTCGGGGACCGCGGCAGCGAGCGCCTGGTCGGCCTCCCCCCGGTTGCCGAGCGCGGCGAGATCCAGGCCCCGCATCGCGGTCAGGTAGGCGTCGAAGCTGTCCGGGAAGGGGTAGGCGACGGGCGCGACGTCGACGACCGCGAGGCGCTTGATCAGGCCGGGGTGGCGCAACGCCACGAGCATCGCGATCTTGCCGCCCATCGAGTGGCCGACGAGGCTGACTTGGGGGGCGGTGCTGCCCGGGGCGTCGGGGGCGACGGGGGCGCTAGGGCTGACTGGTGCGCCGGGGGCGACCCCGCGGCATACCTCCGCGACGGCGTCGGCGGCCGCCACATAATCGAAGCTGTCGGTCCACGGCGACCGGCCGTGGTTGGGCATGTCGGGCAGCACGATCTGGTGCTCCCCCAACCCCTCGTGGGGCAACCCCGCTTCGGCGAGCCGCTTGGCGATGTTGGTCCAGTTCTTCCCCTGGCCAAACAGGCCGTGGCAGAACACAACCGGCGGTCCCGCGCCGATCGAGGTCACGGCCAGCGGCCCGGTCACTCGGCCCACCTCAGGGCGACGGCGCCAGGCAACACGACCCTCACGAGAAGAGCGCTCCGTGCTCGACGCAGTCGGCCGACCAGCCGCGCGGGGTGACCTGCACCTTCATCCGGCGACGGCAGTGCGGGCAGTAGCGCGGCGGTTCGAGCTCCGCCCGAGCCGCGCAGGCCGCGTGGCCGGAACCGTCCGCGGCAGCGATTTCGCCGCCGCACTGACCGCAAAAGGCGGCCCCGGGGACTTCGAGGCGGGCGGGCTCGCTCACAGCGTCTTCGCGAGTTCCTTGATCGGCATCCGCAGCTCCGCGAGCAGCGCGAGGTCCTCGTCGGCGTCGCGGCCGAGCGTGGTGAGGTAGTTGCCCACGATCACGGCGTTGATCCCGCCCAACAGTCCGTCGCGCGTGCCCAGATCGCCGAGCGTCAGCTCGCGCCCACCGGCATACCGCAGCACCGTGCGCGGCATCGCCAACCGGAACGCCGCGATCGTGCGCAGCGCGTCGGCCGAGCTCATCACCGGCAGCTCTCCGAAGGGGGTCCCCGGGCGGGGGTTGAGGAAGTTGAGCGGCACCTCGTGGGGGTCGAGCTCGGCGAGTTGGACGGCCAGTTCGGCGCGCTGCTCCAGCGTCTCCCCCATGCCGACCAAGCCGCCGCAGCACAGCTCCATGCCGGACTCGCGGACCATCTCGCAGGTCTCCCAGCGCTCCTCCCACGTGTGCGTCGTGACGACGTCGGGGAAGTAGGAGCGGGCCGCCTCGAGGTTGTGGTTGTAGCGGTGGATGCCGATCTCGCGCAGCTCGTCGACCTGCTCCTGGGTCAGCATCCCGAGCGAGGCCGCGACGTTGATGTCGACCGCCGCGTGGATTGCCTCGACCCCTGCGCGCACCTGCGTCATTAGGCGCTCGTCGGGCCCGCGCACGGCGGCCACGATGCAGAACTCGGTCGCACCGGTCGCTGCGGTCTCCTCGGCGGCCTTGACCAGCTGCGGGATGTCGAGCCACACCGCCCGCACCGGCGAGGTGAACTGGCCCGACTGGGAGCAGAAGTGACAGTCCTCGGGGCAGCCGCCCGTCTTGAGCGAGACGATGCCCTCGACCTCGATCTCGGGGCCGCAGTGCCGCATCCGCACCTCGTGCGCGAGGTCGAGCAGCGCGGGGATGCTCTCGTCGGGCAGCCGCAGCACCTCGACCAGGTCGTCATACGCCAGGCCCTCGCCGCCTTCGAGCACGCGCTCGCGCGCGCGGGTGAGGAGGTCGGTCGCGGTGGAGGCTGCCTGAGTCACGCGGCTCAGGATAGGCGAGGCGGGCAACGGGTCGCGGCGGCGCCCGGGTGTCGACCCGCCGCTGCGCGCGGCCCGGCACCAGATCCCAACGTTTCTCACGCCGGTGGCGGCGTGTCGCGCGTGGAAGGTTGGGATCGGGCGGGGCCGGCGGGGCGACTACGCTTCGAGGCGTCATGACGACCCCTCTGGACGCGCTCGCCCGGGACCGGGAGCTGCTGTGGCACCCCTACACCTCGATGACCGACCCCGCTCCGGTGCGGTTGGTGACCGGCGCCGAGGGCGTGCGGCTGCGGCTGCACGACGCCGAGCGCGGGTCCGACCGCTGGGTCATCGACGGTATGTCGTCCTGGTGGGCCGCGATCCACGGCTACCGTCACCCGCATCTCGATGCCGCCCTCGCGGCCCAGGCGGCCGACTTCAGCCACGTCATGTTTGGCGGGTTGACCCACGCGCCGGCGATCGGGTTGGCCGAGCGGCTGGTTGCGCTGACCGGGATGGACCACGTCTTCCTCGCCGACTCGGGGTCGGTGTCGGTCGAGGTGGCGCTCAAGATGGCGCTGCAGTTCCAGCGGGGTCGCGGCCGGCCCGAGCGCACCCGGCTGCTCACGGTTGCCGGTGGCTATCACGGCGACACCCTCGGCTGCATGAGCGTGACCGACCCGGTGGGTGGGATGCACTCGATGTTTGCCCATGTCGTGCCCGGGCAGCTGTTTGGTCCCCGGCCGCCTGCGGCGGCGGGGGTGGGGGTTTGGGCGGGGGCTGGACCTGAAAATGGGGCCGTAGCTGAGGCTGCCAAGCAGGCCGAGGTCGCCGCGTGGTGTGCCGCGATGGACGAGTTGGCCGCAGACCCCGAGGTCGCGGCGATCATCGTCGAGCCGCTCCTCCAGGGCGCGGGTGGCATGTGGGTCTATCCGACCGAGTGCCTGCGGCATCTGCGAGCCCTCGCCGACCGGCACGGACTGCTCTTGATCGCCGACGAGATCGCCACCGGGTTTGGCCGCACCGGCGAGCTCTTCGCCAGCCTCGGTGCGGGTGTGCGGCCGGACATCCTGTGCGTCGGCAAGGCCCTCACCGGCGGCTATCTCACGCTGGCGGCCGCCTTGTGCACCGCCGACGTGGCCGCGGGGGTCGGTGCGTCGGAGTCCGGCGTACTCATGCATGGGCCGACCTACATGGGCAACCCACTGGCATGTGCGGTCGCGAGCGCCAGCCTCGACCTGCTCGAAGCGGCCGACTGGGCGAGCCAGGTGGGCGCCATCGGTGGCGGGCTTCGTGACGGGCTCGCGGTCTGCCGCGGGATCGACGGCGTGCTCGACGTGCGCACGATCGGAGCCGTCGGCGTCGTCCAACTCGATCGTCCGGTCAACGTTGCCGCCGCCACGCAGGCGGCCCTGGAGGCGGGCGTCTGGCTGCGGCCGTTCCGTGATCTGATCTACAC
>JBAQXA010000692.1:0-1840 GCA_049299195.1 Nocardioides sp. | reverse complement strand
GTCCGAGTGAACCGGCCCCGGCGGACCGGGCGCGACATGAGCAAGCTGCTGTCGGACTTCGGCCACGACCTACCCACCGCTCAAGCAGCGATTGCAGCACCGAAAGAGGGGCGGCTCTTCCGCCTCGTCACCCGCCGCGGACCCCGGCAGGCCGACCGTGGCTGGGCCCCGGCCTCAGCGCCGGTCATTCCCTCCCGGATGACCTCCGACCAGGCCCCCGTGTTCTGGCCGTTCATCGCCGGTCCCGGCCTGCCCCCCACCGGCGCCCAGATGGGCGTCGACGTCCTGTCCGGTTCCGCCTTCCACGTCGACCCGATCGGCTGGGTGCTACGCGACGACATCCCCGTCACCAACGCCAACGTGATTTGCATGGGCAAGCCCGGCACCGGGAAGTCAGCCACCACCAAGGCGTTCTGCCTGCGCATGGTCGACTTCGGGTACCGGGTCCTCATCCTCGGTGACCCCAAGGATGAGTACGAGCGGCTGTGCCACTTCTTCGGTGTGCAACCGTTCGTCCTCGGCCCGGGAATGTCGGCGCGGATCAACCCGCTCGGGCTCGGTCCGCTTGCTGAAGGTTGGGCCGACCTGTCAATCCAGCAGGCTCGCAGCCGCGCCGCAGTCGTGTTCAGCCGGTGGCTCACCCTCATGCGGGCCTTGATCGGCAGTCAACGCATCGGCACCGAACGGGTCCCGTTCGGGCCCTCCGAGGAGACCGTCATCAAGGCCGCCCTGCGGGATCTGACCGGATACACCGCTGGCAACTCGACCCTCACCGAGATCACCATCCCGCGCCTGTGGCACTACCTCGACCAGCCCACCGACACCCTGATCGACCAATGCCGGTTCCGCAGCAGCCAGCACTTCTACGACGAGACCCGCCTGCTACGCGACGCCCTCGGCCAACTCGTCTCCGGCGCCCTGGCCGGGCTGTTCGACGACCACACCACCATCGACGTCGACTGGAACGCCCCCATCCAATCCCTGTCCCTGTCCCGCCTGAACCCCCTGGGCGACGAAGCGATCGGCATCGCCCTGGTCTGCCTGAACAGCTGGGGCCGGGGCATGCGCGAGATCGCCGCACCCGGGGACCTGCGCATCGTCGTCCGCGACGAGATGTGGAAGGCCATGCGCCTGGGCGTCGAGGCCGTCAAGAGCCTCGATGAGGACCTGCGCCTCTCCCGCGGCGTCGCCGGCCGCGGCGGTGACATCCAGTGGGTCAACGCCCACAAACCCTCCGACATGCTCACCGTCGGCGACCACGGATCCCAGGCCGCCAACATCGCCCGCGACCTGATGCACCTGGCCGACATCAAGATCCTGCACGGCCAGAAACCCGCAGTCGCGGGCGAACTGGACGCCATGCTCGGCCTCGGTCAGCAAGCCACCGACGTCTTGACCGACTGGGCCATGCAGCGCAAAGGTCGGGCCCTGTGGCTCGTCGGTGAACGCAGCTACAAGGTCGAGACCCGGCTGCACCCCGTCGAAGAACACCTCACCTGGACCAACGAGGCCCTTGAAGCCGCGGGTTGATCCGGGGGACCCTGTGAAGAAACTGACCGGCCTGCTCGCCTCCTTCCTGGCGGTGCTGATCGCCCTCCCGCTGATGGCGGCTGCGTTCGTGGTGTCCAGCGCAACGGCCGTTGCCCAGGCCGTGCAATGCACCACGGTGGGGCTTCCACCCACCGGGGCGTGGCGCCCACCCTTCCAACAGCGCTACGCGGTCAGCGCCCGCGGGTTCGGGACAGAATTCCACCCGATCTACCACGAGTGGCGCATGCACACCGGCCAGGACATGTCCTCGCTGCCGGGCCCTGGCCCCGTCGTGGCTGTCGCCCGCGGC
>JBAQXA010000691.1:0-1710 GCA_049299195.1 Nocardioides sp. | reverse complement strand
ATCGAGACCCGCATGCGCAAGATCATCAAGGAGGGCCAGCGCTTCTCCCGCCGCGTCGTCTCCGACGACGCGGCGCGAGCCGAGCTCGCCGGCGAGCCCTACAAGCTCGAGCTGATCGGGCTCAAGGGCAGCGCGGCCGCCGACGCTGCCGAAGGCGCCGATGTCGAGGTGGGCGCCGGCGAACTCACCATCTACGACAACCTGCGCCGTGGCGGCGAGGTCGCCTGGGGTGATCTGTGCCGCGGTCCCCATCTGCCGACCACCAAGCGCATCCCGGCGTTCAAGTTGATGCGCAGCGCGGCGGCATACTGGCGCGGCAGCGAAAAGAACCCCATGCTGCAGCGCATCTATGGCACCGCCTGGGAGTCCAAAGAGGCCCTCGACGCCCACCTGCACCGCATCGAGGAGGCCGAGAAGCGCGACCACCGCAAGCTCGGCCGGGAGCTCGATCTGTTCAGCTTCCCCGACGAGATCGGCAGCGGACTGGCGGTCTTCCACCCCAAGGGCGGGGTCATCAAGCGCGTCATGGAGGACTACGTCCGCCAGCGGCACATCGAGGAGGGCTTCGACTACGTCGGCACCCCCCACATCACCAAGGACGGCCTGTTCCACACCTCCGGCCACCTGCCGTACTACGCCGAAACCATGTTCCCCCCGATGGAGTTTGAGGGCGAGAACTACCGCATCAAGCCGATGAACTGCCCCATGCACAACCTGATCTACCAGTCGCGGCAGCGCTCCTACCGGGAGTTGCCGCTGCGCCTGTTCGAGTTCGGCTCGGTCTATCGCTACGAGAAGTCCGGCGTGGTCCACGGCCTGACCCGCGTGCGCGGTCTGACCATGGACGACTCGCACTCCTATGTCATGCCGGAGCAGGCCGCCGACGAGATCAAGCACCTGTTGAGCTTCCTGCTCGGGCTGCTCAAGGATTTCGGTCTCGACGACTTCTATCTCGAGCTCTCGACCCGCGACGACTCCAAGCCGGAGAAGTTCAAGGGGTCCGATGAGGACTGGGCCACCGCCACCGCGGTGCTCCAGCAGGTCGGCGTCGATACCGGCCTCGAACTCGTGCCCGACCCCGGCGGCGCGGCGTTCTATGGCCCCAAGATCTCGGTCCAGGCGCGCGACGCGATCGGCCGCACCTGGCAGATGTCGACGGTGCAGTACGACTTCAGCCAGCCCGCCGGCTTCGGCTTGGAGTACGTCGCGCCCGACGGCAGCCGCCAGCAGCCGGTGATGATCCACTCGGCCAAGTTCGGCTCGATCGAGCGGTTCCTCGGCGTGCTGGTCGAGCACTACGCCGGCGCCTTCCCGCCCTGGCTGGCGCCCGTGCAGGTGGTGGGTATCCCGGTCGCCGAGCGGCATCTCGACCACGTCTACGACGTGGCGCGCCAGCTCAAGGCTGCCGGTCTGCGGGTCGAGGTCGACGACTCCGACGACCGGATGCAGAAGAAGATCCGCAACGCCCAGCTCCAGAAGGTGCCGTTCATGATGATCGTGGGCGACAACGACGTCGAGGCCGGGGCGGTCTCCTTCCGCTATCGCGACGGCAGCCAGGACAACGGCGTCCCCGTGGCCGACGCGATCGCCAAGGTTGCCGACGCCGTGGCCGCGCGCACGCAGGTCTGAGCGCTCAGCTGGTGCGGATCTCGACGCTGTCGTAGCGCGCGAGTTCGTCGGGTTCGGGAGCCTCCCAGTGCTCCTCGAAGC
>JBAQXA010000690.1:0-4848 GCA_049299195.1 Nocardioides sp. | reverse complement strand
GCGACCAGGGCGCACGGGTGGTGGTGACGGCCCACCTCGGGAGGCCCAAGGGCGCGCCCGATCCGGCGTACACGTTGGCGCCTGTGGCGACTCGACTCGGTGAACTCCTGGGTCGGCCGGTCAGCTTCGCCACCGACACGGTGGGCGAGAGCGCCCAGCAGGCCGTGGCCGCGCTCGCTGACGGCGAGGTTGCGCTGGTCGAAAACGTGCGGTTCAACGAGGGTGAGACCTCCAAGGACGATGCGGTGCGGGGGGCGTTCGCCGACCAGCTCGCTGCCCTTGCCGACGCCTTCGTCTCCGACGGGTTCGGGGTGGTGCACCGCAAGCAGGCTTCGGTCTACGACGTGGCGCAGCGGCTGCCCGCGGCCATGGGTGGCCTGGTGGCTGCCGAAACCGCGGTGTTGCGTCGCCTGACCGTCGACCCCGAGCGGCCCTACGCCGTGGTGCTCGGCGGAGCGAAGGTCTCCGACAAGCTCGCGGTGATCGACAACCTGCTGGACAAGGCCGATCGGCTGCTCATCGGTGGCGGCATGGTCTTCACCTTCCTCAAGGCGCAGGGCCACGAAGTCGGCAACAGCCTGCTGGAAGAGGACCAGATCGCCACGTGCGCCGACTACATCAGTCGCGCCGAAGCGGCCGGCGTACAGCTGTTGTTGCCGAGTGACGTAGTGGTCGACACCACCTTCCCTTCCGGGGATCGGGAGCCGACCCCTCAAGTCGTCGCGGCCAGCGCCATTCCGCACGACGCGATCGGACTCGACATTGGCCCGGCAACCGCCGTGGCCTATGCCGCAGCGCTCGCCGATGCCCGCACGGTCTTCTGGAACGGACCCATGGGCGTCTTTGAGGTCGCAGCCTTCGCCGAGGGCACCCGCACCGTCGCCGACGCACTGACCAAGATCGACGGGCTGTCGGTCGTGGGTGGTGGCGACTCGGCCGCCGCGGTTCGTCTGCTCGGCTTCGACGAGGCGGCCTTCGGTCACATCTCAACGGGCGGTGGAGCCAGCTTGGAGTTCCTGGAGGGCAAGGAACTGCCCGGGATCGCCGTCCTCGAAGGGTGACACCAGCCGGGGTGGTGACAGCCATCCCGGCAGCCCGATCACAGCTCGACCGCACTATCCCGTCCCAGACCACGTCCCACATCAAGTCCCCGACTCAACGGAGCAAACATGGCCCGCACGCCACTCATGGCCGGCAACTGGAAGATGAACCTCACCCATCACGAGGCCGTGATCCTGGTTCAGAAGCTTGCCGCCACGCTGACCGATAAGAAGCACGACTACGCCAAGGCCGAGGTTGCGGTGATTCCGCCGTTCACGGACCTCCGCAGCGTGCAGACGTGCGTCGACGGTGATCGGCTGGCGATCAAGTACGGCGCGCAGGACGTCTCCACGCAGGAGTCGGGCGCCTACACCGGCGAGATCTCTGCGGGCATGTTGGCCAAGCTGGGGTGCTCCTATGTCGTCGTCGGCCACTCCGAGCGGCGGGAGTACCACAGCGAGTCCGACGAGATGGTCAACCTCAAGGCACACCGCGCGCTGGCCGGCGGGATGACTCCGATCGTGTGCGTCGGTGAGGGTCTCGAGGTCCGCAAGGCGGGGGAGCAGGTGCCCTTCACGCTGGCCCAGTTGGACGGATCGCTCGCCGGATTCACCCCCGAGCAGCTCGCTGGGCTCGTGGTCGCCTACGAACCGGTCTGGGCGATCGGCACCGGCGAGGTCGCCACGCCTGAGGACGCGCAAGAGGTCTGCGCGGCGATTCGCGAGCGCGTGCGTGAGACGGCGGGCGACGCTGCGGCCGACGGCATCCGCGTGCTCTATGGCGGATCCGTGAAGGCCTCCAACGTGGCCGGGATCATGGCCAAGCCAGACGTGGACGGTGCCTTGGTGGGCGGAGCCAGCCTGCAAGCCGACGAGTTCGGCGGGATCTGCCGCTTCTACGAGATGCCGATCCTGTGATCGTCACGGACTTGTCGTAGGCTTGCCGACTGTGAAGTTGGTCATTGAGATCTTCCTGGTCCTTACCAGCGCCTTGCTGATCCTGCTCATCTTGTTGCACAAGGGGCGTGGCGGTGGACTCTCGGACATGTTCGGAGGTGGCATGTCCACCTCACTCGGCGGATCTTCGGTCGCCGAGCGCAACCTCGACCGGTTGACGGTCGGCATCGGCGTGATCTGGGTGGCTTGTGTGGTCGGGCTTGGCCTGATCCTGGCCTACGGCAGCTAGGGGGACGGTCATGGCAGGCGGAGGAAACGCAATCCGAGGTAGTCGAGTCGGTGCAGGTCCTATGGGCGAAGCCGAGCGCGGTGACGCCGCACCTCGGCAGGCGGTGGCCTACTTCTGCTCCCACGGTCACCGGTCGGTGGTGACCTTCTCGGTCGAAGCAGCGGTCCCGGATTCGTGGGACTGCCCCAAGTGCGGGCTTCCGGCCTCCATTGACTCCGATAACCCACCCCCGGCGCCGAAGATTGAGCCCTACAAGACCCACCTGGCCTACGTGAAGGAGCGCCGCTCCGACGAGGAAGCCAAGGAGATCCTGGACGAGGCCGTCCAGTTGCTCCGCACTCGCCGCAAGTCCGGCGACATCATCTTCTGACGCCCAGTTCACATGGGGATGCTTTCTCGGCTTTTGTGGGTCGTTCTCCTGGCCCCGCTTCTTGCAATGCCGGTGGCGGCAATCCCCCCTGGTGCGGCGGCCGGGGCCTGTACGGAGTTGTCGTCCACCCAGCTGCGTGCCGATACGCCCGCTGTGAGCGGTGAGTTCACCGAGGACAACCAACTGCTCTGTTGGACACTGCCAGTTGCGGCCGGTGACGTTCTTCATGTGGACTTCAAGGGGTCGAGCTACGCGCCGTATCTCGAGAATGCCGCGGGTGAACGCTGTTCCTTATATATGGCGAACTGTCTGGTGACGGGCTCAGGCCCCTTCTCGGTGAATGTCTCGGGTTTTGTTGGGCCTTATCAGATCAAGGTCTATCGGCTCTTCGGTGACTCGGGCTGCCAACCCCTCACGTTGAGTAGCTTCGGCGCAGCGGCAGGGGTGCTCAGCGGGTCCTTCGCGGGAGGCGAATCCCGGTGCCATTCGGCCGCTCTCGGAGCGGGCCCACACCTCTTGACATTCGAATCGACCAACTACGAGTTCAGAGGACAGCTGATCTCGTCCAGTGGCAATGTCGTGTGCGAGACGCCTACCGAGATATGCATAGTGCCCGCCGCCGGGGATTACGCTCTGGTCGTTGAATCGCTGGAGCGGTATCCGGGTCCGGACGTGGCGACATACGCATCCAGATTCATCAAACTCGCCGAACAGTCCGGATGCCGGAGCGGTCTGGCCACGTCATGGCTGGACCAGCCAGTGGCGGTCTCGCCGCTGCAGAAGCAGCAGATAGATTGCCACTTCCTTGAGGGATCGCCAGGGGAGCGCGTTGCCGCGGGAGCTGACACGGGAATTTCTGAGGCGTCCGGCAAGCACCTCATTGTCGATGCGACGGGTCAACCAGCGTGCCTCGAACAGACGGGGCGACTAGGCTGCCCGCTCGTAGGGGTAGCGCCTTTCCGCCTGATTACTTGGGCTCAACACCAGCATCACATTGGGCTGATCGACCACTACAACGTGGTATCCCGCCCGGTGGGTGTGGAGTCGGACTGCCCGGCAGGCGGGTTCTTGCCGTTCGGCGAAGCTCCTACCTCCGGGGTGTCGGGTTGCCTCAAAGTATCCGGGGGTTCCCCCGCCATCATCACGGCTGCTGATCGTGACACTGGGAGACTTCGCGACGTCACCACCTACGACGTCGATGGTCGCGCTGTCCAAGGCCTATCGAATCCTGGGAGCTACTACCTCGTCACGAGTCTCTTCCCGACAGACTCGGTCATTGGTGTGTACCGGCCCGCCCAGACAACGGGCTGTACGCGCAGTGGTCTCGATCTTCGTACCAATACGGGGACGCTCCTCCCGGGCGAACTCTCCTGCGTAGAGCTTGGCGAAGCCGTGGGTGGCTATGTGCGGTTCCTGCGGTTTGTGCCTGCTCAGCGTGACTACGACGTGTGGGTTCGGATCTTTGACTCCACTGGAGCGCTGGTTTGTGGAGGGGACCTCGGCCTCAACGCCGCCGAAGTGTGCCCAGTCGCTGGCCCGGGTCCCTACCGCGCAGTTCTCGGAGATGGTCGTGCCCAGACATACCAGGTTGCATTTCTTGACGATGCCGGCGCGCTCGGATGCCCTGAACTCCCTATTTCTGGTCGGCAGGTCGATTTCGAGGCCACGGCGTTTGCCCAATGCTTCGCGATCCCTGTCGAGTCGCAGCCCACGGGCTACGAGTGGTTCTTCGCCGATGCGCTTAACGACCCCGGTGCAGACGGGGGTCTTGTCGGCTTCGGACCCGGTGAGAGGCGGTGCGGTAGCGGTTACGCCGATCGCCCACCGAACACTATTTGCGCATCCACGGACTCGGACTACACCGTGGTCTTCTGGAACGCTGACGGACCCACGAGTTATCGGCTTTACCGGAGGCAGTACTCGGACCAACTGACCAATCTAATCGCACCGGAGATCATCGGCAGACCCCGAGTTGACGAGACGCTCAGCCTGGACCCGGGGCTATGGTCGGAGTACGTTGCCCGCTCTACCTACCAATGGTTCGCCGGCGGCGAGCCGATCGCTGGCGCCATTGGTCCTCAACTTCGAGTGCCGGCGAGCGCTCTTGGCAAGCGCATCTCTGTGCGCGTCACGGGCTACACCTGGAATGACGAGCAGGCTTCGGCGTCAGCCGTCGTCGGATCATCCGTACAAGTGGGTAGTGCGGCCGTAAATCTGCAGCGTCCGAGCATCTCGAAGCCGGTTAAAGTCGG
>JBAQXA010000689.1:0-6026 GCA_049299195.1 Nocardioides sp. | reverse complement strand
GCAGTGATCGGCGCGACGAGCAAGGCCGCCGCCCTAGCTCGGGCCGACCGGGTCGTGGTGCTTGTCGAGGGTGCGGTGGCGGAGACAGGGCCTTGGGCCGACCTGGCTCCTCGCTGGGGCCATCTCGCCGGGTAGGCACGTGCCGCCGGGGCGCCGGCTGGCGGGGTCAGGCGTCGGCGTCGGCGAGCTTGACGCCGAGGAGTCGCCGGATGCTGCGGATCGCCAACTCTCGGGTCCTTGCGCCGTCGTGTGCACCGGACTGGAAGTCCAGCTGGAGCAGGCCGTAGACGATGGCGCTCAGTTGATTGATCGCGTCGGTCACGGACTCCTCGAGGGAGAAGGAGCCGCTCTTGGCGCCGTCGCTGATCGCGTCGTGGAGTCCGACCATGAAGCCCGCTGCGGAGTGCTCGATCGCGGCTTGGATCTCGGGGTGTTCGAGGCCGTGCAGATAGCGGTGCTCCAGCCACAGCAGCCAGGTCGGCACCCTCACGCCCTCGGCTTGCGCCTGCCAGATCGTGTCGATCATGGTCTGGATCCGGGTCCACGGGGGCTGGTCCTGCCGCATCAGGCCGTCCAGTTGTTCGGACTCGGCCAAAACCATCTTGACCAGCGCCATCCGGCGCAGATCCTCGATCGACCCGAAGTGGTACTGCACCGACGTGACCGGGATGCCGGAGGCCTCGCTGATGTCTTGGTAGCGGGTCGCGCTGTAGCCCCGGCTTCGCAAGACCCCGGTGGCAGCCAGCACGATGTCGTCGGGGCTCTGCGTCGGAGGGCGTCCGCGCCGTCGGGGCGCGGGCACAGAGCGCTCCGTTTCAACCTTCGCCATCAGACCTCCTGGACCCCGCACGGGGTCTACCTGAGGATTGTGGCGAGGTAGACCAATTTCTGACAACCCCCAAACGGCTGATGCCTTTGCCTCAGGTCACTGCCCTTGAGAAACCCGGGCGATCCCCGATGTCCAAGACAGGCGAGATGCGCCATGGTGAGGCGATGCGCCGTTATCTCCTCGCCTCCGTCGCACTCGGTGTGATCGCGACCTGGGCCTCGGAGAATCTGTTCTGGTCGGCCCCTCCTGAGCGTGGAAGCGCGCTTGAGTTCGGCATCACCTGCGTGGCCTACGGCATCTGCTGTGCCGCCGCGCTCACGGCGGTTCTGGTCACCGGAGTCGGTGGCTGGGTGGCGGTCTTTGGTGGCGCCTGCCTGCTGGGCTGGTTGGTCGAGGGCGTGGTCGTCGACACGATGTATGCCGCCGTGCCCTTCCAATTGGTCTGGACTCCGGTCGCTTGGCACGGGCTGGTGAGCGGGTTGCTGATCCTGGGTTTGAGCCGAGCGGCGGGCCGGTGGCCCGTGCTCCGGCACCTCGGCGCGTGCCTGCTGGTCGGGCTGATGATGGGTGTGTGGGCCTGGTATTGGCCGGGGGAGCGCGGCCCACTGGTGGCCGATCTCCGCTCGACGGCCTACCTGGTCGTCCCGGGCCTGGCTGCCGTCGGGGCAAGTCTGCTGCTCGACCGGGTGGGGGAGGTCTCGTTGCCCCGGCGGCGCTGGGTCGCTTGGCTTGCCCCGGGCCTGTTGGCCGCGGTGTGGACGATCAAGCTTGTGGCCAGCGGCAACCCGATCTTGTTGATGCTGCCGCTCGTGGTGTTGGCCGCGCTCTGGGTGCTCCGGAGGCTCGGCCGGCCCGGGCAGCCGTTGTCGCTCGGCCCCGCGGGTGGCTGGCGGCACCTCAACCTCCTGGCGGTGCCACTCGTTGCGACGGGCATCGGCGCGTGGGGCTGGGCGGCATACCCCCAAGGGGTGGCGGTCAATGTCGGCCTCGCCACCGCGTTGTCGGGCATCGGGGTGGGGCTCTGGTGGGTGTTGCTCCGCCGAGCGCTGCGGACTGAACGAGCGCCCACCGGTGTCGGGTCGGATCCACCCGCGCCGGGGCTGAGGTCGTAGGCTGCCGACATCTGGACGTGGAGGTCTCATGACTGCAGCAATCCGCCAGCCCGACACAGCCCCGGGCAGCAAGATCCTCGGCCTCGGCACCTACCGGCCCGCTCGGGTCGTCACCAACGATGAGTTGTGTGAGGTGCTCGATTCGAGCGATGAGTGGATCCAAACCCGCACCGGCATCAAGTCCCGGCGGTACGCCGGCCCAGACGAGAGCCTGGTCGACATGGCGACCGCCGCGGCCGAGCAAGCACTCACGGCCGCGGGGCTCACCGGCGCCGATCTGAGTTGCGTCATCGTCGCGACCACCACCCACGCCCAGCACACGCCGGCCGCGGCGCCGATGGTGGCCGATCGGTTGGGCAGCAAGGCGGCCGGGTTTGACCTGGGCGCCGGGTGCGCCGGCTTCTGTCACGCGCTCAACGTGGCCTCCGACATGGTGCGCGGCGGCGGCCAGCGCTATGTCTTGGTGATCGGGGCTGAGAAAGCCAGCATGTTCCTAGATCCGACCGACCGCGGCACCGCCTTCATCTTCGCCGACGGCGCCGGCGCGGTGGTGGTGGGAGCCAGCGAGCAGGTCGAGATCGGCCCCGTCGTGTGGGGCTCTGACGGCTCCCAATCCCAGGTCATCCGCCAGGTCCCCGGCTGCCGGGACGCCACCGAGGACGAGCCCATCGTCGTGCAGATGGAGGGGCAGGCGGTCTTCCGCTGGGCACCCTTTGCGATGGCCGACGTCGCCCGCGAAGCGGTTGCCGCTGCGGGGCTGGAGTTCGGCGACCTCGACGTCTTCGTGCCGCACCAGGCCAACCTGCGGATCACCGAGTTGCTCGTCCGGCGGTTGGGGCTGCCCGAAGACCTGCCGGTGGCCAAGGACATCATCGAAACAGGCAACACCTCAGCGGCGTCGGTCCCGCTGGCGATCGAAGCGATGCTGCGCGACGGCACTGCCAAGGCCGGCGATCTGGCGCTGCTCATCGCCTTCGGCGCCGGGCTCAGTTATGCAGCCCAGGTGGTCATGCTGCCGGGCTAAGTCTCCTGTGGCTGAGTCCCCTGTGGCTGGGCGAATGGCTGCACGCTGGCTGCCCCACAACAGCTAGCGGGGCGGGCGAGGCCCGATCAGGAGTTGGCGTCGTCGGCCAAGGCGGCCTCGATGTCCTCGGCGAGCTGAGCGGGCGTGGCGGTGGGTGCATAGCGTTTGAGCACGTGGCCGTCACGCCCGATCAGGAACTTCGTGAAGTTCCACTTGATGCGCGAGCCCAGCAGGCCGCCGGCTTCGCTGCGCAGCCACTGGTAGAGCGGGTGGGCCGCTGAGCCGTTGACGTCGATCTTGCCGAACATCGGGAAGCTCACGCCGTAGTTGGCTTGGCAGAACTCGCCGATCTCGTCCGCGGTGCCTGGCTCCTGCCCGCCGAACTGGTTGCACGGGAAGCCGAGCACGGCGAGGCCGCGCGCGGCGTACTGCTCGTGGAGTTGTTGCAGCCCTTCGAGTTGCGGGGTGAAGCCGCACTTGGAGGCCGTGTTGACGACCAGCACCACCTGACCGGCGTAGTCGGCGAGGGTGCGCGGCTCGCCGCTCAGCGAGGTGGCGGTGAAGTCGGAGAGGGTCGTCATGGGAGAACTATCGCCGAGCGGGCCAACTGCTGGCCGGCTGGTCTGAAAATGGCAGTGACTTTCACTTGCGGAAACAGAAACGCTGTGCCAGACTTTCCGACATGGAAAATAACTATGACCCCGCTGCTGCTCTCCACGACGCCGAGGCCGCGATGCGCTCGGCTGATGACCGTGCTCGCGCCCCTCGTGGCTTCTATCTGGCCCACGGGCTGTTGACGGGAATGCTCGTCCTCGGCATTGGTCTGCGGCCTGAAGGCTTCGTCCTGGTCGGGCTGGCGGCCGCCGGCCTCGGGCTGCTCATCCAGTGGTACCGCCGCACGACGGGCGTGTGGGCGACGGCCTTCTCCACGACTCCCGCGGCGCGCGCGATCTGGGGGGTGTACGCCGCGGTGCTGATCTCGGTGGTGTGGGCGGCGCTGCTCACCGAGAAGATGAGCGCCATCTACATCTTGGCCGCCCTGGCCGTGGTCGCTTCGCCCCTGGTCGGCCGCTTCCTTGAGCCGGCGATGCGTCACCGCCCCTCCGCCAGCGGCTCCGCGACCGCGCCCGGAGCGCAGTCGTGACCGGCCAGACCGCTGCCTTCGACGAAGTGATCCACGCACCCCACCGGCTCCGGATCTGCGCGATGCTCGCGGCCGTGGACTCGATGGAGTTCGGCGCGATCCGCGACGACCTGCGGGTGGCCGACTCGGTGTTGAGCAAGCAGCTCAAGGTGTTGGTCGAAGCCGGCTATGTGCAACTCGACAAACCCCAAGGTCGCGGCGGCAAGGTGCGGACCTGGGCACACCTCACCCGCTCCGGCCGGGCGGCCCTCGCCGGGCATCTCGCCGAACTCCGCAGGCTGACCTCCCTTATCGAGGCACAGCCGGAGATGCCAGACTCCCGAGCGTGACCAGATCAGCGTTCTCCATGACCGCGGAGGAGTTGGCCGGGATCTTCGACCAGATCCCGGCCTTGTCCGGCCGGCCGCGCGAGTTGCGTGAGCTGTCGGGGGGTCTGACCAATCGGAACTTCCACGTGATCGCCCCCGGGGGAGAGTTCGTGGCCCGCTGCAGCGATCTGTCCGGCAATGCGCTCGGGATCGACCGCGACGCGGAGCACTTCAACACCGCGGCAGCGGCGGCCGCGGGAGTCGGCGCCGAGGCTGTCGCCTATCGGCCCGATCTCGGGGTGTTGGTGGTCAGGTTCCTCCAGGGCCGGACACTGTCGCGGGCGAGCTTTGCCGAGCCAGGCGTGATCGGCCGGGTCGCCACGGCATGCCGCGCGCTGCATGCGGGGCCCCGCTTCCAGGGCGAGTTCGACATGTTTGAACGCCAACGCGGCTACCTCGCCACCGTCCAGGCCGGCGGTTTCACGGTCCCCGACGGCTATCACGATCACGACGCCACGATCGCCGAGATCCGCCGCGCGCTCGCGGTCCGTGATGAGGGCACCGTGCCGTGCAACAACGACCTGCTCGCCGAAAACTTCATCGACGACGGCGCCAAGGTCTGGCTGATCGACTACGAGTACGCCGGCAACAACGACGCCTGCTTCGAGCTCGGCAACATCTGGTGTGAGTGCCACCTCTCGCTCGCGCAGCTTGAGGAGCTCGTCACCGCCTACTACGGCCGACCGCGCCCGAGCCGGCTCGCCCGGGCGCGCCTGCTGGGTGTCGTCGGCGCCTGGGGCTGGACCCTGTGGGGGGCGATCCAGCACGCGACCAGCCCGCTCGACTTCGACTTCTGGGCCTGGACCATGGAGCGCTACGAGATCGCTGTTCGCGAGCTCACCGGGCCGGACCTGCCCGCGCTGCTGCACGACGTACAACAGGAGGATTGAGTGGACGGCGAGACCCGCCTTCCGGGCCGTGCCCGGGTGGTCATCATCGGCGGCGGCGTGGTCGGCACCAGTGTCGCCTACCACCTGACCAAGCTCGGCTGGTCCGACGTCGTCCTCCTCGAGCAGGGCCAACTCTCCTCCGGTACGACCTGGCACGCGGCCGGGCTCGTGGGGCAGTTGCGGGCGACCGAAGGCGGCACCCGACTGGTGCAGTACTCCGCGCAGTTGTACGCCGATCTCGAGGCCGAGACGGGCCTGTCCGCGGGCTACAAGCAGTGCGGCGGGTTGACGGTCGCGCGCACTCCCGAGCGGATGACCCAGTTGCGGCGCACGGCCGCGACCGCGGCGGCCTTCGATATGGAGTGCCACCTGCTGAGCCCGGCCGAGGCGCTGGAGCACTATCCGGTGCTGGCGATCGACGACCTGGCCGGGGCGATCTGGTTGCCCGGCGACGGCAAGGCCAATCCCGCCGACGTGACCGCCTCGCTCGCCAAGGGGGCCCGCATGCGCGGCGCCCGCGTCTTTGAGCGAGTCCGCGTCACGGGCATCGTGACCGAGCCAGGCCCGCGCGGGAGTCGCCGCGTGAGCGGCGTGCAGACCGACTGCGGCGACATCGAGGCCGAGGTCGTGGTCAACTGCGCCGGCCAGTGGGCCAAGGC
>JBAQXA010000688.1:0-2174 GCA_049299195.1 Nocardioides sp. | reverse complement strand
ATCGCCCGAGACATCGCGACCCGGCGCGGGCCCTTCACGGTCAAGGACGTGGCCACCAGGACGGGGGTGCCGTACAGCTCGACCCACCGGCTCATCCGACACCTCGAGTCGGTGGGTCTGCTCGAGCCGACCCCGGCGAAGCCGTCCGAGCAACACCGCTGGTATGAACGTGCGTCGCACAAGTTCTGGGGCGCCGCTCAGCAGTTGTGCGGAGTTGACGACCACAAGCGCGAGGTGACGAAGGGAGTGCAGGATGCTTGACCTACTCCGCGACGGTTGTGGAACTGAGTCATGGGTTCCGGCCGGTGAGCTTGGGTCTCTCCGCTTCGACCGCGATGAGATCATGGTGGCCGTTGAGCGCGACGACGACGAACTTGCTCGCAGGCGGCACCACGGGTTGGGGGCACTTCCAAACCGTCGGGCGCTGCAGGTCCTGTTGAGCATGCCCACCGGGGTTGCCGTACCCGTGACCTTCCTGCGGAGCGTGGATCTGCGGCTGCTGCTGTCGCTGCCGACGGGCGTCGTCGACTTGGACGGGACCGATGTTCGAGTCGCCCTCCGGCCGGCAGTCTCGCTGCTCAGCGTGGGCGTCGTAGCCAGGACCTGGAAGCAGGGCTTGGAGGGTGTCAGCCCGTTCGCGTCGTACTGCGCGCGCTATGTCGTGCTCGACGGCGGTCGCGACCAGCAAGCCCGCGGCTTCTGCGTAGCGGAGGCGCGGTACTTCGGTGTGGGCCTTGCAGTGCATCGCGGCGGCGCCGTCGACTGGCTTGTCGCACCTGCAAAGTTTCAGGCCACTCGGTTCAGTCCCGCGTCCTGGCTGATGGCAGAACGACTGACGGCGAAGCTCTGGGCGTCCGCTGGCTGATCAGTGGCCGGCGTCCGCAGCGTAGCCTTTGGTCCACGCCAGCAGCTCCCTAGGCGGGTCAATCTTGGTTCCGACGTACTGGCTCAGGGCGGCGTGGGCGACGATGGCGTCGCGGACCTTGTCGGGCCAGTACAGCGGGAACCCGCCGGCAGCGCTGGCCTCGTTGATGTAGCTGATGACCATGATCGCGTTGTGCTGTGCGGCGATGACGCAGTCGTAGTCCTCGCTCGTGAACCGGTCGATGGGCTGGCTGTCGCAGACCTGGCAGTCGCAGTCGGGGGCGGCGCGGGAGGCGTACCACTGGTCCTGCATGTCGAGGCTGCGCCGGAACCGCAGCAGGTCGTCGATGAGGACGTTTGCGCCCCTCTTGGTCCGCGACGCGAACGGTGGCCTGCCCGGGACGCCGCCGCGGCGCTTGCTGGCGATCACGCCGACCGACGCGGCGAGCGCGCCGTGGGCCATGGCATCGAGACCGGCGAGGTCGGTCTTGTGGAACATGGGCGGGTTCTCCATTGCGGCGAGCTCGTGCGCACCGTCGAGAACACCCTTGTGCGACATCGGGTCGCTGTTCGAGTCGCACAGCGTGATCGCGACCGGGTGCGTGCTTCGCTTAACCGCGGCCATCACTGTCTTCAGGGCGGGTCCGACGAGCCACTTGGGGGCTAGTGGCAGCACGACGACGAAGTCGTCGCGCTTCAGCTTGTTGGTCTCGGTAATCACGGCGCGCAGCGCGGACCGGTCGCCGGCCTGGATGTGCCCGGTCGGCGTCATGGCGATCGAGGCGCCGGCGTCGATCTGGGACTGGATGCGCTCGACCAGGGTGGCGCGAGGCAGCGAGAAGAGGGAGTCTTCGGGCTCGCCTTCTTGTGGGAACGGGTCGTCGGCCGTCGCCGTGAACCGGTCGTTCTCGGGCGGGTCGAACACGAGGAACAGGTCGGGGTGGCTGGCCCTGATGCGTCGCATCGTGGCGACGGCGTCGGCGCCGCACACGACCAGGCCGGTCGTGTCGAGCGAACTGGCCTCGGTCTTGATCAGCTCGGGGTACTTGTACTGCTCCTGGCTGCCGGCTGCTACCAGGACCCGGCCGCTGATGCTGGTGCGGGCGAGCCCCGGGGCCGCCTGCCGGGTGGCGGGGGTGCGGCCGGATCCCGATGACGGGACGGTCTGTGGAGTGTTGGTCTCGGTGGTCATCGGCTGCCCTTGCAGTAGACGTTGGTGAACTCGTTGACGGTCATGAGTGCCCGGTCGGCGAGCTGCGGAATGAGCTCGCCCTCCTGGAGGTGCTGGTGGACGGCCTGGTCGACCAGGG
>JBAQXA010000687.1:0-1808 GCA_049299195.1 Nocardioides sp. | reverse complement strand
GTTAGTCGGACTGCACATCGACCGTAATCGTTTCGTAACAATGCTTTTGGACCATCTGAGGACGTTGCCCTGACCGTCCTCGGACCGGCGAATGTGAACGTGCGATAACGATCTGTCCCACGGGCGGATCGCGTTCACAACCCGGCTCGGCTATGGCTAGGGTGGGCTCATGTGCGTGCGCCATGACGGCGACCTGCCACTAATAAGGAGAGACATTGAAGACCAATCTCAAGATCGCCGCGGCCGTCCTGGCCGTCTCGGCGATGGCACTTGCCGGGTGTAGCTCGAGCAGCTCGTCTGACTCGTCGAGCGAGGCTGCAAGCAGCGCGGCACCGTCCGAGGCTGCCTCGTCCGCGGCTCCCTCGGAGGCTGCATCGTCCGAGCCGGCCGCAGTCGCACTGAAGGCCTGCGAGGTCACCGACGTCGGCGGTGTCGACGACAAGGGCTTCAACCAGACGGCGTTCAAGGGCGTCACGGACGCAGCCGAGCAGCTCGGCGTCGAGGCCGCAGTCCTCGAGTCCCAGGCGGAGACCGACTACGCGACCAACATCCAGTCGTTCATCGACCAGGGCTGCAACATCGTCGTGACCGTCGGCTTCCTGCTCGGCGACGCGACCATGGAGGCCGCGAACGCCAACCCGGACGTGCCCTTCACCATCGTTGACTACGCCTACGGCGAGAACGAGGACGGCACCCCGCAGATCACGAACAACAACGTGCTCGGCCAGGTGTTCAACACCGACGAGGCCGCGTTCCTCGCGGGCTACCTCGCCGCGGGCATGTCGAAGACCGGCATCGTGGGAACGTTCGGCGGCATCAACATCCCGCCGGTGACGATCTTCATGGACGGCTTCTACTACGGCGTCCAGCAGTACAACACCGACAACGGCACCGACGTCAAGGTGCTCGGCTGGGATCCGGCCAAGCAGAAGGGCCTGTTCACCGAGAACTTCGAGAGCCTCGATGACGGCCGTGCGTTCGCCCAGAACCTGGTCGACGAAGGCGCCGACATCGTCATGCCGGTCGCCGGCCCCGTGGGCCTCGGCTCCGCGGCACTCGCCAGCGAGCTCGGTACCGACAAGCTCATGATCATCGGCGTCGACAGCGACCAGTACGAGTCGGACACGGCCAACGCGGGCGTGTACCTCACGTCGGTCCTGAAGAACATGGACGTCACGACGTTCAACGCCATCAAGTCCGTGGTCGACGGCACCTTCGAGGGTGGCGTCACGGTCGGCACGCTGGAGAACGAGGGTGTGGGCCTGGCCCCGTACCACGACTTCGATGCGGCCGTCCCGGCGGAGCTCAAGGCCCAGATCGAGACGATCAAGGCCGGCATCATCGACGGCTCGGTGAGCGTCAAGGGCTAGTCAGCACGACCCAGCAGTAGGCGGGGGGAGGGGTCCGGATTCGGGCCCCTCCCCTTCGCCGTGGGGACTAGGTTGTTCTGCACGGCACGACCGAGGACAAGGATGGTGTGATGGAACTCGAGCTGCGGGGAATCACGAAGCGCTTCCCCGGCGTCCTGGCGAACGACGACGTGTCGCTCACCGCTCGGTCCGGCAAGGTCCTGGCACTGATCGGTGAGAACGGGGCCGGCAAGAGCACTCTCATGAACGTGCTGTCCGGCCTCTACCAGCCCGACGGCGGCGAGATCGTCATCGACGGAGTGGTCCAGCAGTTCAAGGACCCCGGCGACGCGATCAAGGCGGGCATTGGCATGGTGCACCAGCACTTCATGCTCGTGCCCGTGTTCTCGGTGTACGAGAACGTCGTCCTCGGCGTCGAGCCCGTGACCGGCCCGGGCA
>JBAQXA010000686.1:0-1999 GCA_049299195.1 Nocardioides sp. | reverse complement strand
CTCGTAGAAGCCGAAGTCGATGTTGGCGCGCAGCGTGTGCAGCGGGACGCGACCCTCGCGGTAGAACTCCGTGCGCGACATCTCCGCACCGCCGAGGCGGCCCGAGACCTGCACGCGGATGCCCTTGGCGCCGCTCTTCATGGTGCTCTGCATGCCCTTGCGCATGGCGCGACGGAACGAGACCCGGCTCGACAGCTGCTCGGCGATGCCCTGCGCGACCAGCTGCGCCTCGATCTCGGGGTTCTTGACCTCGAGGATGTTGAGCTGCACCTGCTTGCCGGTCAGCTTCTCGAGGTCGCCGCGGATGCGGTCGGCCTCGGCTCCTCGGCGGCCGATGACGATGCCGGGGCGTGCGGTGTGGATGTCGACGCGGACGCGGTCACGCGTGCGCTCGATCTCCACGCGCGCGATGCCGGCCCGCTCCATGCCCTGGGAGAGCAGCTTGCGGATCTGGACATCCTCCGCCACGTAGTCGCGGTAGCGCTGGCCCGGCTTGGAGCTGTCGGCGAACCAGCGAGTGTTGAAGTCGGTGGTGATGCCCAGCCGGAAGCCGTGCGGGTTTACTTTCTGGCCCACTGTCGGGTCACCCCTTCGATTCTGCGTCGTCTGCCGGAGCAGTCGCCGTCGTTGCCTTGGAGGCGGTGGTCGCCTTCTTCGCTGCCGTGGTGGTGGCCTTCGAGGCCGCCGTCGTGCTGGCCTTCTTGGCCGCCGCCTTCTTGGCGGGAGCAGCCTCGGCCGGCGCGGTCTCGGCCGGCTTCTTCGGTGCCGCAGCCTTGGGGGCCGCCTTCGCGGCCGCCTTGACGACCGGCACCTCGGGGACGCCGTCGGAGACGATCACCGTGATGTGGCTGCTGCGCTTGCGGATCCGGTAGGCGCGGCCCTGGGCGCGCGGACGGATGCGCTTCATGGTGGGGCCCTCGTCGACGAATGCCGCGCTCACGACCAGCGCGCGGACGTCCATCGCGTGGTTGTTCGCCGCGTTGGCAATCGCACTGTCGAGCACCTTGCCGATCGGCTCACTGGCCGCCTGCGGCGCGAACTTCAACACCGCCTGGGCGTCAGCCGCGTTCATGCCTCGGATGAGGTCGATAACGCGACGCGCCTTCATGGGCGTGACGCGGACGTACCGCGCCTGGGCCCTGGCTTCCATGTCTATCCCCTTGCTGCTACGTGGTTAGTGATCGGTTGTTGTTCGTGATCGGAGCGAGTGCGCCGACTAGCGCTTGCGCGCCTTGCGGTCGTCCTTGACGTGCCCGCGGAAGGTGCGCGTCGGTGCGAACTCTCCGAGCTTGTGCCCGACCATGTTCTCGGAGACGAAGACCGGAACGTGCTTGCGTCCGTCGTGGACGGCGATCGTGTGACCGAGCATCGCCGGGACGATCATGGACCGACGCGACCACGTCTTGATGACGGTCTTGGTGCCGGCCTCGTTCTGGACATCCACCTTCTTCATGAGGTGGGCGTCGATGAAGGGGCCCTTCTTCAGGCTGCGTGGCATGTCTTTCCCTATCGCTTCTTGCCGGACTTGCGGCGGCGGACGATGAACTTGTCGCTGGCCTTGTTGGCCGAGCGCGTGCGGCCCTCGGGCTTGCCGTTCGGGTTGACCGGGTGACGGCCTCCCGACGTCTTGCCCTCGCCGCCACCGTGCGGGTGGTCGACCGGGTTCATGGCCACGCCGCGGACGGTCGGGCGCTTGCCCTTCCAGCGCATGCGGCCGGCCTTGCCCCAGTTGATGTTCGACTGCTCGGCGTTGCCGACCTCGCCGATCGTCGCGCGGCAGCGCAGGTCGACGTTGCGGATCTCGCCCGAGGGCAGACGCAGCTGGGCGTAGGGGCCGTCCTTGGCGACGAGACGCACCGAGGCGCCCGCCGAGCGCGCCATCTTCGCGCCGCCGCCGGGGCGGAGCTCGATCGCGTGGATGACGGTACCGGTGGGGATGTTCTTCAGCGGCAGGTTGTTGCCCGGCTTGATGTCCGCCGACGCACCCGACTCGACGATG
>JBAQXA010000685.1:0-4586 GCA_049299195.1 Nocardioides sp. | reverse complement strand
AAGGTAAAGGCCCGACCCGGGGTGTGGAGCAAGGCAACAACCTTCCGCTACACCTGGTTTGTTGGTGCCAAGCAGGTCTCGTCGCACCGCGTCATCCGGCTCAAGCCACGGTGGCGTGGCAAGCGTCTCCGGGTCGTCGTCACCGCTACGCGCGCCGGGTGCGCCACAGGGTTTGCGAGCTCAGCAAAGGTACGCATCAAGCGCTGACGCACCCAGCTACGCACGTTCCACACACTCTCTACGGCGTGTCGCGCGTGGAGCGTTGGTAACCAGGGGCGCTAGGGGAGGTGGGTGGCTGCGGCATGGTCCAGCCACCAGACGGTGCTTGCGCGGCCGCGTACGCCGCGGGCTGGGGTTTCGTCGATCGAGCCTTCGGCCGCCAGTCCACGGCGGACGGCGTCGGCCTTGTCCGCGCCGGAGACGATGAACCAGACGTGCTCGGTGCGGTCGAATGCCCCCAAGGTCAGGGTCACTCGCTCGGGCGGCGGCTTGGGGGAGTCGGTGACGGCCGTGGCGATCTGGTCCTCGACGTCGAGGGCTGGATGGCCCGGGAAGAGGGAGGCCACGTGGCCGTCGGGTCCCACGCCGAGGAAGACGAGTTCGAAGCCTCCGGTGCCCTCGAATCTGAGCAGGTCCGAGTAGACCTCGGCGGCCACCGTGACGTCCCGCACGTCCTCGGTCGGCGGTACCTCCATGATCAGGTGCTCGTTGAGACACGCGGGCCAGGCCCCCTCGACCCCGGCCGCGCGATCAAGGAAATCCTCGCGGGCTTGCCGGGCGTTGCGATCCACCGAGTCTCGGGCGACAAAACGCTCATCGCCCCACCAGATGGCGAGCTGTCCCCACGCCACCGAATCCGCCCGCGCAGCGATCGCCCGATGCACCAACCGGGAGATTGAGCCGCCTGTGAGGGCGATGTCGCGCCGTTCGCCCGATGCACCCACCAGTTCGACGAACGCGTCCGCGACCGCCTCGGCCAGCGCTTCCGGGGTCTCGAAGACGCGCACCTCGGGATCGGGGCGGCTCACCGGAGCCTCACTCGCGATGCGCGCGGTAGTAGTCGATCAGCGCCTGCGTGGAGGCATCCTGAGCGGCCCGGGCTGCGGCGTCACCGGACACCGCAGGGGTGATCTGCAGAGCCAACTGCTTGCCGAGCTCGACGCCCCACTGATCGAAGCTGTCGATGCCCCACACCACACCCTGCACGAACGTGATGTGTTCATAGAGCGCGATCAACTGGCCCAAGACCGAGGGAGTCAGCGCTGGCGCCATGATCGAGGTTGTCGGCCGATTGCCGGTGAATACCCGCGCGGGCACGATCTCCTCCGGGGTACCCTCCGCGCGGACCTCCTCGGCGGTCTTGCCGAAGGCGAGTGCGCGGGTCTGGGCGAAGAAGTTCGCCAAGAACAGCTCGTGCACGTCGGTCTCGCCGTCCCGCAACGGATAGGCGGGGTTGGCGAAGGCGATGAAGTCTGCCGGCACCAGCCGCGTCCCCTGATGGATCAGTTGATAGAACGCGTGCTGGCCATTGGTGCCCGGCTCGCCCCAAAACACCTCCCCAGTCGCGGTCGCCACCGGCGTGCCGTCCCAGCGCACACCCTTGCCGTTGGACTCCATCGTCAGCTGCTGGAGGTATGCCGGGAACCGGTGCAGCAGCTGGCTATAGGGCAACACCGCGTGGGTCTCGGCGCCGAGGAAGTTGACGTACCAGATGTTGAGCAGCCCCATCAGCGCTGGAACGTTGTCCGCCAGCGGCGCCGACGCGAAGTGGGTGTCCATGGCGTGCATGCCCGCCAGGAACTCGGTGAAGCGCTCCGGCCCGATCGCCACGACGAGAGCGGTGCCGATGGCCGAGTCCACCGAGTAGCGTCCGCCGACCCAGTCCCAGAAGCCGAACGCATTGGCCGGATCGATGCCGAACTCGGCCACCTTGTCCAGCGCGGTCGACACCGCGACGAAGTGCCGCGCGACCGCTGCGGCCGGCTCGCTGACCCCCGTGTCGCGCAGACCCGCGAGCAGCCACGCCCGGCACAACCGGGCGTTGGTCAGCGTCTCCAGCGTCGTGAAGGTCTTGCTGGCCACGATGAACAAGGTCGTCGCCGGGTCGAGATCGGCCAGCGTCAGCGCCGCGTCGGTGGGGTCGATGTTGGAGATGAACCGGCACTCCAGTCCCTCCATCCGATAGGGCGCCAACGCCTCGTAGGCCATCACCGGCCCGAGGTCGGAGCCGCCGATCCCGATGTTGACCACGGTCCGGATCCGCTGACCGGTGGCACCGGTCCACGCGCCCGAGCGCACCCGGTCAGCGAACGCGTAGACCCGGTCAAGCACGCCGTGGACGTCGGCGACCAGGTCGTGGCCGTCGAGGGTCAGCTCGGCATCACGAGGCAGCCGCAGCGCCGTGTGCAGCACCGAGCGGCCCTCGGTGACGTTGATCCGCTCGCCGTGCAGCATCGCCGTACGCCGCGCGCTCACGCCGACTTCGTCCGCGAGGGCCAGCAGCGCAGTGAGGACTTCGTCGGTCACCAGCGCCTTGGACAGATCGACGTGTAGGTCGGCGGCGTCCTTGCTGAGTCGGGCTACCCGCCCCGGGTCCTCGGCGAACCAGGACCGCAGATCGGGCGTGAACGACTCCGCCAGTGCGCGGAGCTCGCCCCAGGCTGCCGTCGACTGCACATCCACGGGCGCCTTGTCAGACACGGGTCAGGCCCCTCGTGCGGCGGCGAGGCTGGCACCGACCGTGGCGCGGAGTTCCTCCCAAGCGGTCACAAACTTGTCCACACCTTCGCGCTCCAACACGGCGATGACATCGTCGTAGTCGATCCCGACTGCGGCCAGATCGGCCATCACCTGACGTGCCTCGCGGTAGTGCCCGGTGACCTGATCGCCGCGCGTGACCCCGTGATCGGCGTAGGCCTGCATGGTCTGCTCGGGCATCGTGTTGACCGTGCCGGTGACGACGAGGTCCGCGACATACATCGTGTCGTTGTAGGCGGGGTTCTTCACGCCCGTGGACGCCCAGAGCGGCCGCTGGCGATGCGCTCCCGCCGCGGCCAGGGTCTGCCAGCGCGAACCGGTGAAGAACTCCTCGAACGCCGCATAGGCAAGCCGGGCGTTGGCCACACCCGCGAGTCCCCGCAGCGCGAGCGCCTCGTCGCTGCCGATCGCTTCGAGCCGCTTGTCGATCTCGGTGTCGACCCGGCTGACGAAGAAGGAGGCGACGGAGTGGATCCGGGAGAGGTCGAGCCCGGCCGCGTGGGCCCGCTCAAGGCCGGCCACGTACGCCTCCATGACCTCCTGATAGCGGTCCAGGCCGAAGATGAGCGTGACGTTGACGCTGATCCCTTCGGCCAAGGCTGCCGTGATGGCGGGCGCGCCCTCGGAGGTGGCGGGGATCTTGATCAGCACGTTGTCCCGATCGACGGCCTCCCACAGCGCCTTCGCCGACGCAATCGTCGCGTCGGTATCGAAGGCCAGCGTCGGCGCGACCTCGATGGAGACGCGGCCGTCGACTCCGCCGGTGGCGTCGAAGACCGGGCGGAACACGTCACATGCATCGGCGACGTCGGTCGTCGTCAGCGCGAAGACGACGTCGTCGACATCGGCGCCGGTCGTCGCGAGCTCGCGCACCTGCTCGTCATAGGACTCACCGTCTGCGAGAGCTGCGGCGAAGATCGAGGGATTGGTCGTGACTCCGACCACCGAGGACTCGGCCATCAGTTTCGCGAGATTGCCAGATTGAATGCGCTCGCGGGAGAGGTCGTCGAGCCAGATCGAGACGCCGGCCTCGCTGAGCTCCTTGAGACGGTCGGTCATGAGGTTCCTCCTGGTGGGGTCGAGAGCGAGGGTCGCAAGGCCGGCGGTGGCCAAGCGTGGTCAGCCGGCGGCGGCAATGCTCTCCTTGGCGGCGCGAGCGACCGCCTCGGCGGTCAGCCCGTATTCAGCGTAGATCCGCGCGTAGTCGGCGGAGGCGCCGTACTGCTCGATGCTGACGATCCGGCCGGCGTCGCCGACGAACTCCCGCCATCCGAGGCCGATCCCCGCCTCGACGGAGACACGGGCTCTGACGCTCGGGGGCAGCACGGTGTCGCGGTAGGCCGCGTCCTGGGCCATGAACCACTCCTGGCACGGCATCGAGACCACGCGCGCGCCGATGCCATCGGTGGCGAGCAGGTCGCGGGCAGCCACCGCGAGTTGCACCTCGGAGCCGGTGGCGATCAGCACCACGTCGGGGGTGCCATCGGTGTCGACCAGGGTGTAGGCCCCGCGGGCGACGTCGTCGGTGCCGGCGAAGCCGTCCGCACCGCGCGGGAAGACCGGGACGTTCTGCCGAGTCAGGCAGAGCCCCGCCGGGCGGTCGGTGTTGGCGAGCACCGCGGCCCACGCGGCGGCCGTCTCGTTGGCATCGGCCGGGCGCACCACGTCGAGCCCGATGATGGCCCGCAGCGCAGCGACGTGCTCGATCGGCTGGTGGGTGGGCCCGTCTTCGCCAAGACCGATCGAGTCGTGGGTCCACACGAAGGTGACGGGCAGCTGCTGGATCGCGGCCAAGCGGACCGCTCCACGCATGTAGTCCGAGAAGACGA
>JBAQXA010000684.1:0-2836 GCA_049299195.1 Nocardioides sp. | reverse complement strand
GGGCCGCCCGATGTCGCCGCCGCAGTCGCCACCCCTCTGCCGCCCGATGTCGCCGCCGCGGTCACCGCCCCTCTGCCACACCACCTCATGGGCTCCTCCGATCAATCACCCTCGCCGCTCTGCCCGCAAACTACTCGCTCCCCACCCCACCCGTCAGCACTTTCCTACCGCCGGTCGGATTCCCCGGTTGGCCGTGAAAGTACCCGGCCAGCAGGCAAAACTTCCCGGGCTAAGCGCCAGGTTTGCCTGCCCGGTGGGGCTGGAGTGACGTATGACGCGACTTCCGGCCTCGATGCCACCGCTAAACAGTGAGCCCGGCCCACAAGTCCGAGCGATCGCCGCACGGGCAGAGACGGAGACAGCCGAGTGCAAAACCAGGCCACCTCATCGCTCCAGCAACTGGGCACGACGGGCCTGGCGCGCAGCCCTCAGGAGTTTCGACGCTGAGGTAGCCCTCGCCGCTCGCTCCCGCCGCCCGCGCACGTCATACGACTGGCCTCGGCGCGGGCGGCCCGGAGTCACACCGCACACTCCAGCCCCACTGGGCAGGCAAATCTGGCGCTTAGCCCGGGAAGTTTTGCCTGCTGGCCGGGCAATTTTACGGCCAACCGGGGAATCCGGCAGTCCCGCCCTGAGCGGTCACAACATGTTGAAGGTGTCGGGGTCGGGGCCAGTGCGGAAGGAGCGGTCGAGCGCGGCAATGGCGGCCAGGTCATCGGCGTCGAGCCGAAGGTCGGCTGCGGCAAAGTTCTCCGCGATCCGCGACGGCGTGACCGACTTCGGGATCACGACGAAGCCCCGCGCGAGGTGCCAAGCGATGATTACTTGCGCCGGCGTGCGCCCATATTTGCCCGCGATCGCTCCGATCACTGGATCAGCGAGCACCTGCTTGCCCGAAGCCAGCGGACTCCACGACTCGGTGACGATGCCACGCTCTGCGTGGAAGTCCTGCAGCTCCGACTGTTGCAGATAGGGATGCAGCTCGATCTGGTTGATGGCCGGCCACTCACCGGTGATGTCGTAGGCCCGCTGCAGATGGCCCGGCTGGAAGTTGCACACGCCGATCGCATCGACGAGCCCCTCGTCGCGCAACTGCCGCAGCGCTGCCCACGTCTCGGCGTACAGGTTCTGGCTCGGAGTGGGCCAATGGATCAGGTAGAGGTCGAGTCGGTCGAGCCCCAACCGGGTCAGCGACGCCTCCAGCGCGGCGCGAGGGCGGGCCGTGTCCGACGCCGCCGCGTGGTCGTCATTCCACACCTTGGTGGTCACGAAGATCTCGTCGCGCGGCACCGCGGCGGCAGCCAGAGCGCGCCCAACCCCGGCCTCGTTGCCATAGATGCGGGCCGTGTCAATGTGGCGATAGCCGACCTCGAGGGCGGTCGCAATCGCCGCGTCAACCTGATCATCGGGCACCTGCCACACCCCGAAGCCGAGCGCCGGAATGGGCTTCGGTCCGCGCGGCGTCGCGAGGTCGATCGTCTGCACTGTCATGGGGCTCACCGTACGACGCGCCGGTACGTCGCCGCTTGCGGCCTCGGCTCGTCGAGCGGTCTGCCATCAACCACGCCGCCGCACGCAAAGCCTTCCTGGCTGGCCCGGATTGCATCTGACACCTGAGCGGCTCGTCCGGTCCGGGCAGACCACCCGGCTGCACCAGGGACGATGACTCGCAGGCCGCGCCCGCGGCGTACCGGCGTCGGTTCTCACACCCAGCCGTTCATCTGTCCGGCGGCCCGCTCGCCAACCCGCCCAGCCCACCCAGCCGGCCCAGTCAGCCCAGTCACACGCGTCATTCCAGCCCCACCGGACGGGCAAAACTGGCGCTTAGCCCGGGAAGTTTTGCCTGCTGGCCGGGCAATTTCACGGCCAACCGGGGAATCCGCGCACCGCTTCAAGATTCTTCGACGTCGAGATTCTTGATCGCCCGCACACCGGGCTAGGGTGGCGGTATGCCGCAGCAGCCCGACCGTCGCGATGAGGTCGACGACCTGCTCGACGCTTGGGCCAGGGAGCGCGCCGACCTCGACCTGACGCCGGTGGCGATCTTCAGCCGGATCACCCGACTGGGACGACACCTCGATCTCGCGCGGCGCGATGCGTTCGCCGCCCATGAAGTTGAGTCGTGGGAGTTCGACGTCCTCGCCGCGCTGCGCCGGGCCGGCGCGCCCTACGAGCTCTCCCCCGGCCGCCTGTTGCGCGAAACCCTTGTCACCTCCGGCACGATGACCAACCGGATCGACCGACTTGAGGCGCGCCAACTCGTGACCCGCAGGCCCGATCCCAACGATCGGCGGGGAGTCCTGGTGCGGCTGACCAAGGCGGGCAAGACCGCCGTCGACGGCGCCTTCGAAGCCCTGGTCAAGGCCGAGAAGGAGTGGCTGGGCGACCTCCCCGAGGCCGACCGCGACCGCCTCGCCGGACTACTGCGCGCGCTGCTGCGCCCCTTCTCCTAGGCGACCATGGCACATCTCCTCGGAGGCGAAGGCCTCCATCTCGCGTACCCGACCAAGGTGGTCTTCGAGTCGGTGACCCTCGGCATCGACGAGGGCGACCGGATCGGCATCGTCGGCCGCAACGGCGACGGGAAGTCGAGCCTGCTGCGCCTGCTGGCCGGGCTACAGGAGCCGGATGCCGGCCGCGTCACCGTGCGCGGAGGCGTCACCGTCGGCGTCCTCGATCAGTCCGACAACCAGGACGACGACCAGACCGTCAGTGACGCCGTCGTCGGCGACCGCCTGGAGCACGAGTGGGCCGGCGACCCCCGCACCCGCGACGTGATCGGCGGCTTGCTGCGCGATGTCCCGTGGGACGCCCGGCTGGGCACCCTGTCGGGAGG
>JBAQXA010000683.1:0-2668 GCA_049299195.1 Nocardioides sp. | reverse complement strand
GTCCTACAGCATCAAGAAGCTTGAGCCCCTGTACATGGGCGACGACCTGCGTGAGGGCGAGGTGACCGACGCGGCGGCGTCGATCGTCGAGTACCACGCCTTTTGCCAGGCCCGCGACAGCGGCGATGCCGAGGGTGCCGCGAAGCTGCTGGACGAGATCCGTGACTACAACCGCTACGACTGCGAGAGCACCCGCCGGCTGCGTGACTGGCTGCTCGAGCGGGCTGCCGAGCATGGCGTGACACCGCGCGCCGCTGAGGTGGCGGAGACGAAGCATTCCGAGCTCGAGCTGACGCCGCTCGAGGTCCAGCTGCGCGAGGGGCTGCCCGAGACGGGGCGCACCCCGGACGAGCAGGCGCGGGCGATGCTGGCCGCGGCGATCGGCTACAACCGGCGCGAGCACAAGCCGTTCTGGTGGGCCCACTTCGACCGGCTTTCCTCGGCGCTGACCGACTGGCGCGATGAGCGCGACGTCTTCGTGGTGGAGTCCGCCGACGTGATCAAGGACTGGGCGAAGCCGACCCCGCGGTCGAGTCCCCATCGCCACGTGCGCCTGGTCGGCCACTGGGGTGCGGGCAGCGTGGTGCGCGACGGCGACCAGGTGAGCACCGTCTACGCCAACCCCGTAGATGGAGCGCACGACGTACCCGCCAACGCATCCCTGGGCTGCTCGCGTAGCGGAGTCGTGGTCGTCTCCCGTGGGCACGACCTCGAGAGCCGCGACGTCCTGGTGGCCGACGAGACGTTGACCAGGGACTGTGCGCCCTACGACCAGCTTCCCGACGCCGTCGTTCCCGGGGCGCCGCCAGGCACTGGTGGCATCGACGCGGCCGTCCAGGAGCTGGCCGAGGCGGTGCTCGCGCGCGGAGAACACCCGCAGCCCGGACTCGACGTCCTGCGCCGCACTCCACCCCGCCTCAGTGGGGGAGGACTGCCGCGCGGTGGGGACTCGGTCGACGACATCTTCGACGCTGTGCGCGCCGTGGACCGCTCGTACGTCGCCATTCAGGGGCCGCCGGGCGCCGGCAAGACGTACGTCGGGTCTCACGTCGTGGCGCGGCTGGTGCGCGACCACGGCTGGAGGGTCGGTGTGGTCGCCCAGGGCCACGCGGTGGTGGAGCACATGCTCGACGCGATCGTGCAGGCGGGGCTGCCCGGCTCGGTGGTCGCCAAGAAGGTCGGCGACGTCGGCGCGTCCCGCGCCTGGACCGGGATCAAGGACAGTGGCTACGCGAAGTTCCTCGAGGAGAACAGCACCGGCTGCGTGGTCGGTGGCACCGCGTGGGACTTCGTCAACACCAAGCGGATCGACCGGGACTCCCTGGACCTCCTGGTCATCGACGAGGCCGGTCAGTTCTCGCTCGCGGACACGCTCGCCGTCTCGGTGGCAGCGCAGAGGCTGCTCCTGCTCGGTGACCCCCAGCAGTTGCCGCAGGTCAGCCAGGGCATCCACCCCGAGCCCGTCAACGACTCGGCGCTGGGATGGCTCATCGGTGAGCACGCAACGCTGCCCGAGGACTTCGGCTACTTCCTCGACCTCACCTGGCGCATGCACCCCGACCTGGCCGAGAAGGACTCCCAGCTCTCCTACGAGGGCCGGCTCCGAGCGCACCCGCGCACGGCCGCACGCGATCTGGCAGGCGTGGAGCCCGGCCTGCGCGTCGTACGCCTCGACCACCAGGACTGCTCGGTCGAATCCATGGCGGAAGCCGACGAGGTGGTCCGCCAGGTCGAGAGCCTGGTCGGTACGCCGTGGACCGCGCCCGACCTCTTCGAAGGCACGCGGCCGCTGATCGCCGAGGACTTCCTCGTCGTCGCGCCCTACAACGCCCAGGTGCACGCGGTCCGCCGGGCGCTGGACGAGCGTGGCTTCGCCGACGTGCTGGTCGGCACGGTCGACAAGTTCCAGGGCCGAGAAGCAGCCGTCGTCATCGTGTCGATGACCGCGTCGTCGGTCGCCGACGTACCGCGTGGCATTGACTTCCTGCTCGACCGCAACCGTGTCAACGTCGCGATCTCGCGGGGGCAGTGGCTGGCTGTCCTTATTCGCAGCGGTCGCTTGACCCAGTTCATGCCGACATCCACCACTGGGCTGCTCCAGTTAGGGGCGTTCGTCGGGCTCTGCGAGGACTGACAACCACGAATCACTGGCCGTCCGGTTCTCCGGCAAATGTCGGTCGTCCGCCCTAGCGTGGCCACTGTGACCCAGGACCCTCAGACACAGCCCGCCCGGAAGCAGCTCCGGGTCGGTCACCAATCCGAGCGCGGCGCGATCAACGCCGTGCGCGCCTTGCTTGAGCACCACGGCATGATCGTTGATGAGGTCGATGGCCGGAGTGACTACGGACGCGACCTCAACGTCGACGTCACGACCGGCACCCGGGTCACGGGTGGCATCATCGGCGTCCAGGTCAAGGGCGGGCGGTCATTCTTCAGGCACGGTTCTTGGGTGATCCCCGCAAAGCCTGTCGACTGGGAGTACTGGCGCTCATCGACCGTGCCAATTGTCGGAATGGTCCACGATCCCGACACGGGCGAGCTCCGGTGGCGGAACCTCACTCACCTCGCGCGCAGCCGAGTACTCGGCAGTGGCGATAGCTATGAGGTGCTGGAGCAGTCCGACGACTTGCCCGAGGTGGAACTCGTCGACGTCCTGAACGACTCGACG
>JBAQXA010000682.1:0-8847 GCA_049299195.1 Nocardioides sp. | reverse complement strand
GGCGTACTCTCACGCCATGCGGCTGCTCCGACGGATCGTCCTTGGCCTGATCGCCCTCCTCCTGGTCGCCCTCGTCGGCGCCTACTGGTGGCAGCGCCCGCTGCTCCTGACCGCGACGGGATACGCGGCGCACAACGCGTGCGCGGTCAAACTCCTGGCCGGGCGCGACGACCCCGAGACCGATCTGCCGCCGAACCCGCTGGTGCCCTACCTGCGCACCAAGGAGGTCGACGCCGACGGCGACGCCACCAACCGCACCATCCGCGGCAGCATCTTTGGCCTCCTGGCCGGGCAGCAGGCGCACTACACCGAGGGCTACGGCTGCACCGTCGGGGACAAGGCGCCGGCTCTGCCCACACCCGCAGGAGCACTCTCGGGCGAGCCATCGGTCGACATCGTCCGCGGCCCCCACTACACCGACGAGAAGGCCGCCCTCGACGCCGCCATTGCCAAGGCCTTCGGCGACGACCTCTCCGAGGCTAAGCGCAAAGCGCTCGGCACGCGCGGCATCGTGGTGATGCACGGGGGAGACGTGGTCGCCGAGCGCTACGCCGACGGCTTCGACGTCGGGACCCGCCAACTGGGCTGGTCGATGACCAAGTCGGTGACCAACCTGATGGTCGGCCGGCTGGTGGCCGAAGGCAAGGTGAGCCTCGACGACGACCGCCTGCGCAAGGAGTGGACCGACGAGCGCGCCGACATCACCATCGACGACCTGCTCCGCATGACCAGCGGCCTGTCGTGGGACGAGACCTACGCGCTCGGCACCCCCATCACCCGCATGCTCTATCTCGAGCCCGACATGGGCGCCTACGTCGCCAGCCAGAAAGCCGCCCACCGGCCCGGCACCTATCAGCAGTACTCCTCAGGCAGCACGACCCTGCTGTGCGACATCCTGCAAGACAAGACCGGCCTCGGCGCCGACCTCCCGGTCACCACGCTCTTCAAGCCGCTCGGGCTGACCAGCGCGGTCCTCGAACCCGACGCCGCCGGGACCCCGGTCTGCTCGTCCTACATGTGGGCCACGCCGCGCGACTGGGCCAAGGTCGGCCAGTTCGCGCTCGAGGAGGGCAAGGGCGAGGGCCGGCTGCTCCCCCAGGGCTGGATGGCAGCCTCCACCACGGTCGTCGGGGTCGACACCACCGAAGAGGAGGGGTATGCCGCAGGCTGGTGGGTCAACGCCAAGCCGGATGGCACGCTCGTCTACCCCGAGCTCCCCGCCGACGCCTACTTCGCCGAGGGTCACGACGGTCAGTGGCTGGTCGTCGTACCGTCCGCTGACCTGGTCGTCACGCGCCTCGGCTTCTCACCAGAGATCGAGGATGAGGGCGTGATCGACCTCGTGGCGGCGACGATCGCCGCGTTCGGCTAGGGGTAGTTCTCCCGTTACCTACGTTCGGCACGCGACACGCCGTGGCGGGCGTGACAAACGTAGGTATCCGGTATGCCGCGGAGTCGCGGGAGGCCGCGGCGGTGCGGGAGGCGCCAACGCGCCACCCGCACCCGCAAGCTCAGTCCTCCGCGTCGAAGGCGGCCTGGATGCGATCGTGGGCTTCCCAGATCTCCGCGGGCAGGTTGCGGAACTGCTCCAGGTGCGTCTTGCGGTTGGCCATCTCCTGCTGCCAGCGCGCGTGATCGAGCGTGAGCAGCTTGGGCAGGTCTTCGTCGGTGACGGTGGCGCCGTCGAGGTTGAGCTCCTCGATGGTGGGGATGATGCCCGCCGGCGTCTGCCGCCCGCTGACCTCGCCCTTGCGCAACTGCATCAGCCACAGCAGCGGGCGCAGGTTCTCGCGGTAGCCGGGCCACAGGAAGTGCCCGTCCTCGGGATCGCGCTGGAACCAGTTGACGTGGGCGAAGATCGGCTTGGTCGTGGCCTTGCCGATGACCTTGAGCCAGTTGGCGGCGTAGTCGCCCTCGGGGTAAGAGAGGAACGGCCGCATCGACATCGGGTCGTAGCGCAGCACGCCCTCGAGCCCGTCGGCGGCGGCGGTGGCCTCGGCGCCGAGCGTCAGACCGTCATAGACACCCTCGGCGACATCGGTGATCGCGCGGATCAGCGGTTCGCGGTCGCGGGTGCGGCCACCGAAGATGATGCCGTGGATCTCGACGCCCTTGGGGTCCTCGAAGTCCTTCGCGACGTTGGGCACGTTGGCCAGCGTGGTCGTGAAGCGGCTGTTGGGGTGGGCCCACGGGTCGCCCGCCTGCTCCGCGGTGCGGTCGGCGATGACGCCGCCCTTCCAGTCGAGCCAGCCCGCCAGATCGGTCGGCTTCTCGCACTTTCCTTCCCACCAAACCTCGTGGGTGTCGGTGTTGTAGGCGACGTTGGTGAAGATCGCACCGGTGCCGGGGACGATCGAGTCGATCGCGGTCGGGTTGGTGAGCTCGTTGGTGTCCTTGGCAACGCCGAAGACGCCGTTCTCCGGGTTCATCCCGTAGAGCTTGCCGTCCTCGCCGACCCAGATCCACGCGATGTCGTCGCCGTAGAACTCCACGTAGTAGCGATCGCCGAGCGCGTCGGGCGCAAGCGTCATCGCGAGGTTGGTCTTGCCCGAGGCGCTCGGGAAGCCGCCGCAGATGTTGTACTTCTCGCCGGTCTCCTTGTCGGTGATGCCCAGCAGCATGAACTGCTCGACGAGGAAGCCGTTCTTCCAGCCGTCGTATGACGCTTGGCGCAGGCCGTGGGCGATCTTGCCGAGCAGCGCGTTGCCGCCGTAGGACGAACCGAAGTGCAAGATCGTGCGCTCGTCGGCGACGGTGACGAAGTAGCGCTTGTCGTCGGGGGTGCCCTGGCCGAGGTTTTCCAGGTCGCCGGTCACGTGGACCGCCCGGACGAAGTCGTTGCCGAGGTCGTTGACGAAGGAGACGCCCACGCGCGCCATGCGGATCATCTGCAGCACGACGTTGCGGTTGTCGGTGACCTGGACGCCGGCGGCGAACCGCTCCAGCGGCGATCCGGGAGGCGACATCAGGTAGGGGATGACATACATCGTCTTGCCGCGCGAGGCGCCGCGCATGAGCTCTTCGAGCTTGGGCTTCATCTCCGAGGAGTGCCGCCAGTTGTTGTAGATGCCCTTGTCGGCCTCGTCGGCGGTGGCCACGATCGTGCGCTCTTCGGCACGCGCGGTGTCCTTGAAGTAGCTGCGCGAGTAGTAGAGCCCGTCGCCTGCCGGCAGCAGCTCGCCCGCCTCCAGCGACTCGGCGATCAGCCGCGCATCGTCGGACGCGCCCGCGACCTCGATGTGGTCCGGCTCGGTGATCTCGGCCCAGTGCCGGACGTAGTCCCGCACGCTGGTGTTAGTGAGGCCAGCGGCATCGAGAATCTGGTCAACATTCAGTGACATGGGTGTCCCTCCTACGGAATACCACAACATTCTGCCGGGTGCCGGGGGTGCGCCTGACCGGGGGTGCTGTGGGATATGTCATGGCCGGGGCAGGCCTTGGGCCCTTGCGTGACGAGGGTGCGTGCGCACCTCCGAAATTGGATCGTGCCAATCGGGCGGGGCCGGGTCTCAGGGCTCCTCGTGGGTGTCCGGGTCGCCGCCGAAGAGGCGGCCGTCCGGGCGGCCGAGAGCGGTGATGGCTGCGACCTCATCGGCCGTCAGCGAGAAGCCGAACACGTCGAGGTTGGCAGCCTGGCGCTCGGGGTCGGCCGATTTCGGGATCGGCAGGCAGCCCAGCTGAAGCTGCCACCGCAGGATGACTTGGGCCGGGGTGACGCCCAGCCGCGCGGCCGCCGCGGTGACCGGCCCGGCGGCATACTGTGCCGCTCGCTTGCCGAGCGGACTCCACGACTCGGTCACGATGCCGCGCGCGGAGTTGACTGCGCGCATCTCGGCCTGGGGAAACAGCGGGTGCAACTCGATCTGGTTGACGGCCGGAGTGACCCCACTGTCGGCGATGACCGTGTCGAGGTGCGCCGCGGTGAAGTTGGAGACGCCGATGGAGGTGACCCGCCCGCGCTCGCGCAGGGTGACCAGGGCGCGCCACGCCTCGACATACAGACCCCGTCGGGGGTTGGGCCAGTGGATGAGGTGCAGGTCGAGGTAGTCCAGGCCGAGGCGCCGCAGCGAGCCCTCGACGGACCCGATGGCGTCGGCATACGCGTGCTGATCGCCGGGGATCTTGCTGCACACGCGCAGCTCCTCGCGCGCCACCCCGCTGCGGCGGATCGCCTCGCCGACCTCGGCCTCGTTGCCATACATCACCGCGGTGTCGATCAGCCGGTAGCCGGCCTCGAGCGCCGTGCAGACCGCGCGGATGCCGTCCTCGCCGCGCAGCGGATAGGTGCCGAAGCCGATCGCGGGCAGCTCGTGCCCGTCGTTGAGGGCGTATGCCGGCGGCGCGGGGGTGGTCACGAAGGTCATCTTGGCACTCGGGGAAGGGGGCTCCCGCCCGCGGCGTAGGTAGCGTGAGGGCATGTCTCTCGAGAGCAACCGCAACCAGGTGAGCGTTGACCGGGTCATCTTGGCCCCGCCCGAGGCGATCTTTGACCTCCTGGCCGATCCCGATCGGCACGCTGAGATCGACGGCGGCGGCACGGTGCAGAAGTCCCGGTCCGGCTCGCGTCGGCTCAAGCTCGGCGACACGTTCGGCATGGATATGAAGCTGGGCGTGGCCTACTCGACGCGCAACGTCGTCGTCGAGTTCGAAGAGAACCGGCGGATTGCTTGGCAGACCCTGGCGGCGGCGCCGATGGACAAGTTCGTCACCGGGCGGATCTGGCGCTACGACCTGCAGCCGGTCGACGGCGGCACCCGCGTCACCGAGACCTGGGATATCTCGACCGAGGCGCTGCTCAGCCGGCCGCTCGTGCGGCTCGCGATGGCCGGCAAGACGCGGGAGAACATCACCCGCACGCTCGAGCGCATCGCGGAGATCGTCACCGCCTAAGGCCTGCGCCGCGCGCTCGGGGCCGCTTCGGCGCGCCTCGCTCGCGGAGCCTCAGCGCTCGATCGCGGGGAACTCCTTCAGCGCCTGATCGGCGATCCGCTTCATCATGTAGCCATCGATCCCGCCGCCGACGAAGCCGCCCACGACCGGGACACCGCGGCCGCGGCGCGCGGTGAAGCGGCCGCCGAAGCCCTTGAGGATGCGGAACCCGACCGCCTTGTTGATGATCATGAGCGCGGACTCGGGGAGCCGCTTGGCCGCGGCCGACGCGATACGGCCGCTCCCGGTGGCCCACCCCGCCTTCGCCGCGACATTGGAGGCGTCGGAGCCGACCAGGGTCAACAACACCGCCGTGCGGACTCGCTCCTCGGTGACGTCGTAGCCGCGCAGGTGGGCGATCGCGCCGACCATGCGCGCGGCCTGGATATAGAACTCCAACACGTTGGCGGGCAGCGCGACCGTCATGGTGGCGAAGCCGCCGAGACCGGTGAGGAAGCCGACGGCTGCACCCCGCCCGATGTGGCTGCGCATCACCTTCTTGATCGCCGCCTCGCGGCTGCCGGTGTCGACGAGCGCGGAGGAGCCGACGTCTACGGCCGAACTCAGCGGACCGATCCCGTCGAGGCCGACGTTGAGGATGCGCTGGACCAGCCCGGTGAGCTTGTCCTGCTCGCCGCGCTCGGCGGCGGTCAGGGCGGGCACGGCGTCCTTGGGTCCGCCGGTCGATGCGGGCATGGGCTCCTCCTTGTAGGTCGGTGCGCGCCCATCATCGCAGCCGGGCGGCCCGGGGCCATTGCCGTTAGATTTCGGCGCATGGCTTTCTGGAGTTCTGCCGTCCACCGGCTGCCCTTGGTGTTGGCTCACCGCGGGGCCTCCGGCTATCGGCCCGAGCACACGCTGGCGGCCTATGAGCTCAGCGTTGCGATGGGCGCCGATTACATCGAGCCCGACCTGGTGATGACCGCCGACGGGGTGCTCGTGGACCGGCACGAACCCGAGATCGGCTCCACGACCGATGTCGCGCGGCGGCCGGAGTTTGCTGACCGGCGGGCCACGAAGTGGCTCGACGGTCAGGAGGTGACCGGGTGGTGGGCCGAGGACTTCACGCTGGCCGAGTTCAAGACCTTGCGGGCCATCGAGCGGTTGCCGACGATCCGGCCGGGCAACACGGCATACGACGGGCAGCAGGATGTGCCGACCTTCGAAGAGCTGCTGGTGCTGCGCGAGCGGCTCTCCGCCGAGCACGGGCGCGAGATCGGCATCATCCCGGAGATCAAGCACTCGACCTACCTGCACGCCCTCGGGTTCGACCCCGAAGCCGCGACGATGGCTCTGGTCGATCGCTTCGGCCTCAACCATCGCGCCGCGCCGCTGTGGATCCAGAGCTTCGAGGTCGGCAACCTGGTGCGGCTGCGCGAGGAGTTCGGCTACGCCGCTGCGCTGGTCTTCCTCAACGAGTTCGGCGAAGCGCCCTACGACTTTGTCGCCGCCGGCGATCCGCGCACGTATGCCGACCTGCTCACCGCCGACTCGCTCGCCCACCTGGCCCAGTGGGTCGACGCCATCGGCCCGGAGAAGGACTTCGTCATCCCGCGCGACGCCGCCGGTCGGCTCGGCCAGCCGACGAGCCTCGTCGATGACGCCCACCGCGCCGGCATCCTCGTGACGCCCTGGACCTTCCGCGCGGAGAACCACTTCCTCCCCACCGACTACCGCCTCCCCAACGCCGAGGGAGTCGTGGTCAAGTCCGACCACGGCCGCGCCATCGACGAGGCGCTGGTCTATCTCGAGGCCGGCATCGACGGGATGTTCTGCGACAACACCGACGTCTTCGTCGCCGCCAAGGCCCGCTTCCTCGCTTAGCCCCCGCTTAGCCCCGGCGGCGCCCGCCGTGAATGTGTCCTTTTTGAGCGCCTGGTGCCTGTAAAGGACACATTCGCTGGCGCACCGGCGGACTGGCGGGCGGCGTAGGTTGTCGACGTGGAGATGCACCCCTTCGCCAGCGAGCTCACCCATCCCGGCGACCGCGGGGCGGCCTACGGCGCACACCTGCGCGGCGTGATCGGCCGCAACCTGGCCGGGTATGCCGAGTTCTGGGCAGCCTGGAACCTCACCGCCGCCGAGATCGCCGCCTTCGCCGAGGAGGTCGGTGCCGCCATCGCTCGCTGGGCGCCCGAGACTCACGCCGAGTTGCTGGGGGTCGCCGCCGGCGCCGAGGTCTCGCCCGCGGAGATCTTCGCGCTGACCGGCCGCACCGAACTGCTCACCCGCACCGACGCGCTGCTCTATCCGGCGGCGGCCACCGGCGTGGGGCAGGAGTGCTCGACGTTGGCCGTGGTGCGCCCGGGCGTCGGACTCTCGGCGCAGACGTGGGATTGGTACCCCCACCTAGCCGTCGACGGCGTGGCCCATGAGCACGCCGGATCGGGCGCGGGCGGACGCGTGCACTGCTTCACCGAGCCAGGGATGCTGGGCAAGATCGGGGTCAACGCAGCCGGGCTCGGCCTGCACCTCAACATCTTGGCGCACACCTCCGACGGAGTCACCGCGTCGGGCGGCGTCGGGGTGCCGGTGCACGTCGTGGCGCGAGAGATTTTGCGGCGGGCGACCACGGTTGCGGAGGCGATCGCGGTGGCCGAGAGCGCCTTGGCCGACGTGGGGTTGTCGGCCTCGACGGTGCTCACAGTCGTCACCGCCGGGGAGGCGGCTTGCCTTGAGCTCTGCCCGGTCGCGGTGCGCGCGGTCTGGCCGGAGCGCGTCGAGGCGGGTGCGGCCGAGGGTGGCCTGGCGGACAGCGGCGTTGCGCCCAGCGGCGTGCTGTGGCACACCAACCACTTCCGCCACCCCGACCTGGTGCCGGGTGAGGCACTGGGCGAGGAGCGGACGACGTGGAGCCGCGGCGACTATCTCGCCGCCCACCGCGAGGAGCTAAGCCGCGCGCAGACGTCGGCTGACCTGGCCGCGGTGTTGTGCGGGGGTGCCCCGGCCGGGGATCCGGCGGCGGGAGATCGGGCCGCGGGGGATGGGACCACCGCGCCCACGTGGGTCGAGGCCGACCTCACCCTGCCTGAGCTCGACCGCACGCAGACCATGCTCGTGGCCACCACCGACCGCGTCGCGGATGGGCCGGCGCAGTTGGGCCTTGTGCCCACGCCCAGCTGACCGCCCCCGCTCGGCGCTCGCCGCGCTCTCGCTAGCCGAGTTGGAAGGGGTCGCGGGTGGCGCCGGTGAGTTCGATCCAGATCGCCTTCACCTCGGTGTACTCCTTGACGGCGTCGAGGCCGTTTTCGCGCCCGAAGCCGGAGTCGCCGAAGCCGCCAAACGGCACGTTGGGCGCGACCACCCGATAGGCGTTGATCCACACCGTGCCGGCGCGCAGCCGGTTGGCGACGCGGTGCGCGCGGTGTACATCGGTGGTCCACACGGAGGCGGCGAGCCCAAACGGGGTGTCGTTGGCCAGGCGCAGCGCCTCCTCCTCATCGCTAAAGGTGTATGCCGACAACACCGGCCCGAAGACCTCCTCACGGACGACCGTCATCGACGGATCGACGCCGGTCAGCACGGTGGGACGGACGAAGTAGCCGCCCAGTTCGGCTGCCGCGCCGCCCCCCGCGGCCACCGAAGCACCCTCCTCGCGGGCCACGTCGAGGTAGCCCACCACCTTCTCAAACTGCGGCCGGTTGGCCACCGGTCCCATCTCGGTCTCGGCCGCAAACGGGTCGCCGAGCTTGATCGAGCTGGCCCGCTCGGCCACCAGCCGCACCAACTCGTCGTGGACATCGGCATGCACGATCAGCCGCGAGCCCGCCATGCACGTCTGGCCGGCGGCGGCGAAGACGCCCGCGATGATCCCGTTGGCGGCAGCGGCGAGATCGGCGTCGGGGAACACGACCTGAGGCGACTTGCCGCCGAGCTCCAAGGTCACCCGGCGCAGTCCCCGGCCGGCCGCCTCCGCGA
>JBAQXA010000681.1:0-7813 GCA_049299195.1 Nocardioides sp. | reverse complement strand
GGTCTCTAGCGCGCTCGCACCTGTCCCCATCGAGGCAGGATGGCTGCGCACGAAGGCCTCGCGCTGGGCTCATCCACAGGCGCGACGACCGCCGCGCTATCCACAGGGAGTCGAAGCCACCTCGGGCGGCGGTGCGCCCACACTCGGCATGCCCAGCCCCACGAGCGCGCCAGCGCCCGCTTCGCCCAGGGAGCGCGCTTCCCACGCGTCTCCCGATCGCGTACGCCGCACGGCCAGCGCCGGCCCGTCGGCGACCAGGTGGTGCGGCGCGGCGTAGGTCACCTCGACCGTGACCACATCCCCCGGCCGGACGCCTTCGGCGCCGGCCGGGTTGAAGTGCACGAGCCGGTTGTCGGGGGCCCGCCCGGACAGGCGATGTGTCGCCGCATCCTTGCGCCCCTCGCCCTCGGCCACCAGCACGTCCAGCCGCCGGCCGATGAGCGCTTGGTTCTCGGCCCAGGTGATCTCGTTGACGAGCTCCACCAGCCGCCGATAGCGGTCGGCGACCACCTCGGGCGAGACCTGATCGGGCAGCGTCGCCGCCGGCGTGCCGGGGCGCTTGGAGTACTGGAAGGTAAACGCACCGGCAAACCGAGCCCGCCGGACCACGTCGAGCGTCTCGGCGAAGTCGGCCTCGGTCTCCCCGGGGAAGCCCACGATGATGTCGGTGGTGATCGCCGCATCGGGCATCGCCGCGCGCACGCGATCGAGGATGCCGAGGAACTTCTCCTTGCGATAGGACCGGCGCATCGCGCGCAACACCGCATCGGAACCCGACTGCAGCGGCATGTGCAGCGAGTGCATCACGTTGGGCGTCTGCGCCATCGCCTCGATCACGTCGTCGGTGAACTCCGCGGGGTGGGGCGAAGTGAACCGCACCCGCTCGAGCCCCTCAATCGCCCCACACGCGCGCAGCAGCTTGGAGAAGGCCTCCCGATCACCAAACTCCACGCCGTAGGCGTTGACGTTTTGCCCCAGCAGCGTGACCTCGCTGACGCCGTCGGCGACCAACGCCTCGATCTCGGCCAAGATCTCCCCGGGGCGGCGATCCTTCTCCTTGCCCCGCAGGCTCGGCACGATGCAAAACGTGCAGGTGTTGTTGCAGCCAACCGAGATCGACACCCACGCGGCATACGCCGAATCGCGCTTGGTCGGCAGCGTCGAGGGGAAGACTTCGAGCGACTCGAGGATCTCGATCTGCGCCTCGTCGTTGGCCCGTGCGCGGTCGAGCAGCGCCGGCAGCGACCCGATGTTGTGGGTGCCGAACACCACATCGACCCAGGGAGCCTTCTTGAGGACCGTGTCGCGGTCCTTTTGGGCCATGCACCCGCCGACGGCAATCTGCATACCGGGCCGCTTCGCCTTCACCGGCGCGAGGTGGCCGAGGTTGCCGTAGAGCCTGTTGTCGGCGTTCTCGCGGACCGCGCAGGTGTTGAAGACCACCACATCGGCCTGGTCCCCCTCCGCCGCCGCGACGTAGCCGGCCTCCTCAAGCAGCCCGGTGAGGCGCTCGGAGTCGTGCACGTTCATCTGGCACCCGTAGGTGCGGACTTCGTAGGTGCGGGTGGCAGTCATGACCGCCCCAGGGTACGGCGCGGCTCGGCCCGGGCGGCAAACCGCGGCGGGCCCGCGCGCAAAAGGCACCCGGGTGATCGCAGTGACGGAGGGGTGGGTCCGACAGCCACGATCACCCGGGCGGATGTACGACGCGCACGCGCGTCGCGCGGCCCTACCGCGCGCGGAAGCGCGCGGTGACGTCCCGGGCCTGGTCGAGGGTCACGGTGCAGGTGCGGTTCCTTCCGCGGCAGTCGCCGGTCCAGCGCACGAAGACCGATCCGGGGCGCGCGGTCGCCCGGAGGGTCACCTTGGTCCCCGCGGCGTAGGCCTGCACACAGTCGGTGCCGCAGGTGATGCCCGCAGGAGTGCTGGTCACTCGGCCGCGGCCGATCACGTGCACGGTCAGTTGCTTCGTCGTCACCGTGGTGCGGGCTCCCCAGGAGGGATCGAAGGCGTTGCCCGTGGTGGTGACCTGGGTGGCGGATCCGGTCGGTCCCGCCAGCGCCGCGTCTGCGGTGAGGCGAGCCGCGCCCGCTCCCGCGGCCAGCACCGGAAGAGTCGTCGGCGCGGGCATCGTGAAGAGGTCGCTGCCGGCGCCGCTCGCCCGAGCGAAGACGATCGCCGTACCGTCTGGCGACCAGGCCGGGAACTGGTCCTGCACGGTGTCATCGGCGGACAGGTTGGTCAGCCCGCTGCCATCGGCATTGGCCGCCCACAGTTGCCACGGTCCGCAGCAGGAGGGGACCTGGGCCTGGCTCATGAAGACCAGCTTGGTGCCGTCGGGTGACCAGGCGGGCGCCCGATCCTCTTCGAGGAAGTTGGCCCGATCGCTGCCTGCCGCACCGGCCGACACGATCACCTCACCGGTCCCGTCGGTGTTGACCACGACGATCTCGTGCTGCGCACCGTCCTGGGGCTCACCCGTCACCGGGTCCGGGAAGGCCTCGGGGCGCACCGAGACATAGGCGACCTTGGCGCCGTCGGGCGACCAGACCGGCTCCATGGCCGAGTCATCCTCCGCAACGACGGTGCTGACGCCCGTGACGAGGTCGACGATCATGATCGCGTTGGGCAGCCCCTCGCGGGTGCCGAGATAGGCGACCTTGGTGCCGTCGGGCCCCCAGCTCGGGTTGCCGGCACCCTGCAGGATGGCGCGCTTGCCGCTGCCGTCGGCGTTCATCACCGAGAGCGTGCGGGTGAAGGAGTCGGAGATGTAGGCGATCTGCGTCCCGTCGGCCGACCACGCGGGATCGAACTCGTCGAGATCCGTCGTCGCGGTGAGGTTGAGCGCGCCGGTGCCGTCGGCCTCAGCGGTCCAGATGTCCTGTTGGGTCGGCGGCCCGAAGGGGATCGTGCTCTCGCCGTTGGCGACATAGGCGAGCCGCCCGTTGGGCGCCACCGCCGCCTGCGCGGAGCCGAGTCCGCTCATGGCCGGCACTGCCAACCCCGCCGCTACCAATGTCACGACCAGCCCCAGCCCGCGGCCGCGCGTCCAACCCCTCATCGCCCTGTTCCCTTCCCTCGATTATCTGTCGAGATCCAGTGAATCCGCGCGCGAGAACGAGTGGCAATCCGACCATGGTCTTACGACCAGCAGGGGGGATGGGCCAGCAGGGGATGAGTCAGCGCGCGGGAGCGGCGGTGGGCGCCAAGACGGCGCGGACCAGCGTGAGTGCGGACCACACGATCGCCAACCCCGCCACGGCGGCCTGGGCGATGGTCGTGCTGCTCCACTGGTGTCCGGCCAGGCCCATGATCAGCGACACCGCGAGGCCCGCCCAGAGCAGGGCGTGGGCGGCCGCGAGGACGGTACGCCGATGGGTGAAGGTATGCCGCACCGGCTTGCCGTCGAACTTCCCCGGCGGCCGATTGCGCACCAGGAAGGCCTTGTAGGTCTCGATCGAGGCCACCGCGAAGCCCCCGGCCGCCAGTCCGAGGAGCACCCAGTCGCCGGACAGGAAGGAGAGCGGCACAGCCCACAGCGCCGAGACGACCGGGCTGCGCAAGAACTTCCAGGCCGAAAAGCCCTCGATCGGTGCGTCCTTCCACGCCCCGCCCACAGCCGTGAGCCAACCCGAGATCGACGCGACGGCGACGAGCACAAGCTGTGGCATGGCCGGCGTGACTCGATCGATCACCCCCACGACCCAGATCGTGCCGAGGGTCAACAGGCTGACCGCGACGCCCACGGCATACCGGCTGGCGGGCGCGTCGAGCGGTCGGCCAAACACGCTGAACCGCATCGGGATCGTGAACGTGTCGGCGGCGTGGCCGCGGAAGAAGAGCTTCCAATACTCGGTGACCAGGCGCTCGAGCGCGTAGACGACGCCGATCAGGACCACCAGTGACGGCCGCGCCGAGCCGAGGCTCCAGGCGATGAGCGCGGCGAGTCCGATCGACACCGCGATGCTGCGCACAAACCGCGACCAGTGGAAACCCTCAAACGGTGCGTCCTTGTAGGCGCCCCACGTGGCGACGTGAGCACCCACCGCCAGGCCGACGATGAACACCTCCACAGGCGTCATGGCGCTCCCCCGTTCTCTGCGCGCACTCCCTCGGGAAGGTCTCCCGGCGCGGCCCCGGTCAGGGCCTCCGCGTCTTCGACCGACCCGCGATCTTGGTGGACCGAAGCGAGCATACGCAGGCCGACGAACATCACCACCATGCACCCGCACAACGCGCTGATGCCTGCCGGATGGGTGGCCGGGATCTCGTGGAAGACCAGCACGCCGAAGGTCAGCGCGACCAGCACGCTCACGACGTTGAGCACCGGCATGGACACCGAGAGCGGCGCCAGGTGATAGGCGCGCTGATTGATCGCGACGCCCAGCAGCCCGGTGAGCACCTGGGCGAGGAGATGCCAGGAGGTCAGGATGCCCATGACGCCATGGCCCCCGAAGTCGTGGCTGAGCAGCTTGAGCATGCCCGCGGTCATCCCGAAGCAACCGCCGCTCGCCACCCCCATCAACCAGGAGGCCACCAGCGGGTCCCGAAGCCGGGTGGCGACGGCCACCAGGAGGCCGACCAGGCTGAGCCCGACCAGCCAAAAGACCAAGGCGACCGTCTCGCGCCAGGTCGACTCGGCCGTGGGGTCGGCGACCACCACGAAGATGCCCAGGGCGGCCGTCGTCAAGGTGACCGCGATCAGCTCGGCTCGCGGCGGCCACGTGCGGTCGAGGGCAGCTCGGAACACCACCGCCATCACGACGCCGCTGATCATGATCGGCTGCACGAGCGCGATGGCGCCCTTGTTGAGCGCGAGCGCGTGGAAGAGCAGCGAGACGAAGCCGATCGCCGCGCCCAGCAGCCAGACGGGGTGGGCGATCACGAAGCGGAGTACGCCGAGGATCCCGCCGCCGGGGGAACCGCCCGCGACCCGATGCTGCAGGGAGGTCGAGAGCGCGAACCCGAGCGCCGAGATCAGAGCGAAGCCGACAGCGAGGACGATGTCGCCGTTCACGCGGCACCGTCACCGGCATACGGCGTCTGAGTCACGCACCCAGCGTAGGGGGCGCCCAAGCCGCGGGGCCCCGATGCGCGTAGGTGTCGGTACTCAGATGAAGAGCAGTTGTGCCCCGTCGGTGATCTCCATGAAGTCGCTCGCCGAGATGATCGCCTCGACGCCGTCGATGAGATCCTCCTCGTGGAGCTTCATCATGTCCGCCGACATCCGGCACGCCCACAGGTGGCCACCGGAGTCGACGATCTGCTCCAGAAACTCCGGCACCTCGGGGACGCCGAGGTCGTGGATCTGCTTCTTCATCTGATGGGTGGCCATCGCGGTCACGCCCGGCAGCGGGGTGAGCGCCTGCGGCATGTGGGTCGCGGTGTTGCCGACCGGGGAGAACTTCAGATCGTGGTTGGTCTTCTTGTTGATCATGTCGAAGCCCCAGAAGGTGAAGAACAGGTGGGTTTCGATGCCCTCGCCCAAGGCGGCGTTGGCCAGGATCAGGCCCGGGTAGGCCATGTCGAGGTTGCCCTTGGAGCAGATGATGGCGAGCTTGCGGCCCGCGCTCACCTCGCTATCGAAGCTCGGGATGAAGGGTGCCTCGGCGGCGCCGGCACCAGTGTCAATCGTGGTCATCACACGCAACCTTTCGGCTTGGGCAGGCCTGCGACGTAGGCCATCTTCTTGGCGGGCTTGCCGGGAAACAGGGTGAACAGCTGCTTGATCGGTATGCCGGCCTGGGTCGACACGCGGCGCAGGGTCGCGGTCTCGCCCATGGCGGCGTAATCGGTGCGCAGGAAGCGGATCGGCTGCCAGTGGGCCTCGGTCATCTCGACGCCGATCAGGCGGGCGAGTTCGGTGCCGAGTTCCTCGTCCCAGACCTGCGGGTCGACCAGGAAGCCTTCGTCGTTCACGTCGAGTGAACGACCGGCGATGGTGGTGGTGGGCATCTCTCTTCTTTCGGGGTGAGGTGGGACTTACTCTTCGACGTGCTTGCCGGACAGGCTCATCTGCGTGGGGATGCCGAGCGGGTGCCCGGGCAACAGCCCGTTCCAATAGATGTGCCGGAAGGCGAGCTTGGACAGGTGGTTGAGGCGGCTCTCCTTGAGCAGGCTGAGCGGGCCGATGGCGGTCGGGAAGCTGCCGGTCAGGGGCTGGGTCTCGTAGTTGAAGTCGAGAAGCAGCGCCTTGCCGTGGCCGGCCTCGACGAAGCAGTTGGCGTGACCGTCGAAGGAGTGCGTCATCTGCTCGCCGCGGGCGAGTTGCAGCAGGTTGTCGACGAACACCTCGACCGAGAAGTGCGCAACTGACCCGGCCTTGGAGGTCGGCAGGTTGCCGGCGTCACCGAGCGCGAAGATGTCGGCATACGCCGTCGACTGCATGGTGTGCTTGTCGATCGGCACGTAGTTGAGCTCGTCGCCGAGCCCCGAGCGGCCGATGAAGTCCGCGCCCATGTTGAGCGGGATCGTGACGAGCAGGTCGTAGGGCACCTCGCGCTCGTCGTAGGACGTGATGACCTTGCGGTCGGCGTCGACCGACTCGATCATGAAGTCCGTCTCCAGCGTCACCTTGCGCTCGGCCAGTGCGTGGCCGAGTTCGCGGGAGGCCACCGGCTTGGTGAAGGCGCCGTCGAGCGGGGTGACAAAGACGAGTTCGGTCGCATCACGCAGGCCGTGTTGGCTCAGCCAGTCGTCGACGAGGAAGGTGAACTCCAGCGGTGCCACCGGGCACTTGATCGGCAGCTCGGTGATGTGGACGACGAGGCGGCCACCGGCCCAGTGCTCCAGGGCGTCGCGCAGTGCGATCGCGCCTTCGTAGGTGTAGAACTCGTTGACCGTCTTGTGGAGCTCCGGGCCGGCCATGCCGGGCGTTTGGTCCGGGCGCGGCGTCGTACCGGTGGCGATGACGAGGTAGTCGTAGTCGAGGGCGCGGCCGTCGGCGAGATGGACCTGCTTGCCCTCGGCGTCAACGCGGTCGACCTCGGCCAAGATGAACTCGGCGCGGTCGGTGATGAACTCCGACTTGGTCTTGCGGACCTGGGCGGGGGTGTTCATCCCGAACGGGATGAACAGGTAGCCCGGCTGGTAGTCGTGGATGTCGTTCTGGTCGACCACGGTGACCTGCCACTCGGGCAGCTCGCGGGTGACCTTGTTGGCCACCATCGTGCCGGCCGTGCCGCCACCGAGGATGAGGAGCTTGGGGGATTTACTCACCCCTCCAGCGTGTACCCCCCTGGGTATTTACTCTAGGGTCTTTAGTCCACGGCCGGGGGTCAAAGGCCCCTCGCCAGATGCGGGCACCCTTGGGTGCGCGGACCACCGGGCTCGGCCGCGGTTCGTAGTCGCCGATGCCGACCCGCATCGGGTCGTCGTCGAGGCGGACCATCGGCGGCGAGGTCCCACTGCCGACATAGAGAGCGATCCGCACGGACTTAGGGAACTCAAAGCACTTGCGGGGGAACGACAACGTGAAGGTGTTCTGGGCGTTGCGGAACCGCGTGCGGGTGCCCGGGCAGCGGTATCGGTAGGTGTCCCCGTCGTCGTCGTAGTACTCCTCGATCTTCCACTTGATCTTCTTCCCTGGTGCCTTGACCGCCAAGAAGTAGTAGGGGTCGCTCCACGCGTGGATGAGGCCCACGATGTGCGGCCGCTTGCTGGGTGTGAACTCGCGCGCCTTGACGCGGATGACCAGCCGCTTCATGCCGTTTCGGTACGTCGCCTTGATAATGTCGCCCTCGGCGAGATCGGGCCGGAGCCGGTTGGGCACGTCGTCGTAGTGGTACTCCTCGACGTCTTGTTGAGCGTCAAC
>JBAQXA010000680.1:0-1507 GCA_049299195.1 Nocardioides sp. | reverse complement strand
GGGTCGATCTGTGGCGCTCTCAGGATCAGTCGGGCAACGCCGAGGAACACACGCGCGCGAACCTAAGGACCAATGATGTCTCCGAGCGGGTCGGGCTGCATACCGCGGATATGCGGACCCTGCCATTCGAGGATGCCACCATCGACGTCATTACTGCCAGCGTCTCCCTCCACAACCTCAAAGAACCAGAGGACCGAAAGGCGGCAGTCGCTGACGCCTACCGAGTGCTTAAACCAGGCGGTCGAATCCTGATCGCCGACTTCCGCGCCGTCAAGGAGTACCAGGCAGCGTTGGTTGAACTCGGTGCCCAAGACATCGTAAGGGCCAACGCCGGGTTCAACGGATGGTGGAGCGCACCATGGATGGCCACCAGCACGCTCATCGCCACCAAATCCTGACTTTGCAAGAGGCGGGCACCTGTAGACAGTCCGTCTAGGGATCGACTATCGGGGCGGGCTGTCATTATGTTTGCCACATGAGGACGACGGACTGGGCTGACTGGCACAACGCATGCGAGCGCCCTGGCTCTAGCCTCAACGATCGACTCGAGGCGGTCCGATCTCAGATCGGCCGTCATCTCGATGCGATTGCTCCGGCGCCTGTGCGTGTAGTGAGCGCGTGCGCGGGAGACGGGAGAGATCTTCTCGGAGCGCTAGCGGGCCGATCCGACGCCGAGCAGGTGTCCGCGCTCCTGGTGGAGTACGACGCAGGCTTGGTGCAACGCGCCCGCGAGGGCGCCTTGCCATACGGCTCACGGATCGAGGTCCGCCAGGCCGACGCGTCGGTGGCTGACGTGTACGTCGATGGAAGCCCGGCCGATCTGGTCCTGCTGTGTGGCATCTTCGGCAACATCTCCGACGCAGACGTCCGCGCGACAATCAAGTCAGCACCCCAGTTGTGCGCTCCAGGAGCCGAGGTCATCTGGACGCGCCACCGCGGTGCGCCCGACCTGACCCCAGCGATCCGCACCTGGTTCAAGCAGGCTGGCTTCGACGAGGTGGCGTTCGTTGCCCCCGACGACGCCGAGTGGTCAGTGGGCGTGCACCGGCTCGCTGGTGAACCCCACTCGCTCGAGCTTGGGCAGAAGTGGTTCACCTTCAATCGGTGACACGCTGCTCAACGCGGCTGCGAAAGCGTTGCATGGCGCGAGAGGCGAATGATGCCGGCCTCGCGGGTGGCGAGCATGGCGAAGTCGAACCGATGGATGTCTAGGGCCAGCACTACATCGTCAACCGCTACTCCTCGGTATCCCCGGGCGACTCCCTCCGCCAGGTCATCCGCCGCAGATGAGTTCCTCACCCGGTCGACCGTGTCTCCTTGGTGGAACCGCGCCCTCCACCAAGGCGTGGATGTGCTTGGCGCAGGCGAGATCCTCCTGTGCTCGCCCTCCGTCGCCAGTGATCACGTAGACGACTGCAGGCGTCCCCAGCGCGGCGATCGCCCGGGCTGTTGCGGATGCTTCACCAATGAAGCGCACAGCACGATCGGTCCTTGAATCGCTTGGTGC
>JBAQXA010000679.1:0-3073 GCA_049299195.1 Nocardioides sp. | reverse complement strand
GTCTTGGAGCGGTATGCCGCCGCGATCGACCGCACGATCGCCCTCCAGCCGGGCGCTGGAGCCGCGGGAGGGCTGGGCTTTGGGTTGCTCCTGCTGGGCGCCTCGCGGCGGCCCGGGCTCGACCTGGTCGCCGAGGCCGTCGACCTGTCGGCCCGAGCCCGCCAAGCCGACCTCGTGATCACCGGTGAGGGGGCCTTCGACTTCTCCAGCCGCTCCGGCAAGGTCCCCTATGGCGTGGCCGAGATCGCCGCCGAGGCCCTGCGCCCCTGCATTGCGCTCGCCGGACAGGTGCTTGTCGGCTCCCGGGAGATGCGCGCCCTCGGCGTGGAGTCGGCCTACTCCCTGGTCGAACTCGTGGGGGCCGAGCGCGCCTTCGGTGACCCACCGGGCGCGCTCGCCGACCTCGCCGCGCGGGTGGCCCGCAGCTGGTCGGCCTGACCAACCCAAGGCGAGTGGGAGCGTCGCGGGCACCGGGAATACCAGTCGGTGTGTCAGACTTCACCTGACTGTTGCCGGGCCGTCCGGCAGTCCCGCATCCGTCCGCAGGAGATGACATGACCGAGCAGGTCGAGACCGATCGTCGTACCGACCAGATCAACTTGAGCCCCGTGGCTGCCGCCAAGGTGAAGAGCCTGTTGGAGCAGGAGGGTCGCGACGATCTGGCCCTGCGCATCTCCGTGCAGCCGGGCGGCTGCTCAGGCCTTCGCTACCAGCTCTTCTTCGACGAGCGCACCCTTGATGGCGACGTGACCACCGACTTCGACGGCGTCGTGGTCGTCGTCGACCGGATGAGCGTGCCCTACCTCAACGGCGCCGTGATCGACTTCGTCGACACCATCGAGAAGCAGGGCTTCACGATCGACAACCCCAACGCCACCGGCTCCTGCGCCTGCGGCGACAGCTTCCACTGACCTAACCGTCAGCACCCGCGCGCCTTCTCGGCCGCGGCTGAAATACCTCGCATGGGCGCGGCCTCGTTAGGCTCGCGCCCATGTCTTTGTTGATCACCGGATCGATCGCCACCGACCACCTGATGTCGTTTCCCGGCAAGTTTGCTGACTCGCTGGTGCTCGACGCGCTCGACAAGGTGTCGTTGTCGTTCCTGGTCGACGACCTAGAGGTACGCCGCGGCGGTTGCGCGGCCAACATGGCCTTCGGGCTCGGAATGCTCGGACTGCGACCGGTCCTCGTCGGCGCGGTGGGGGAGGACTTCATCGACTATCGCGCGTGGCTCGACCGGCACAACGTCGACTGCAAGTCGGTCCACGTCTCCCAGACCCGGCACACCGCCCGCTTCGTCTGCACGACCGACGAGACCATGGCCCAGATCGCGTCCTTCTATACCGGGGCCATGAAGGAGGCCCGGGAGATCGAACTCAAGCCGATCACCGATCGCGTCGGGGTGCCCGACTATGTCTTGATCGGGCCCAACGACCCCGAAGCGATGTTGCGGCATACCCAGGAGTGCCGCACCCGCGGCTACCGCTTCGTCGCCGACCCGTCCCAGCAGCTAGCCCGCGGTGACGGCGAGACGGTCCGCAACCTGGTCGACGGTGCCGACATCTTGATCTCCAACGAATACGAGTCCTCTCTGATTCTGCAGAAGTCCGGCTGGACGCGTGAGGAAGTGCTGAGCCGGGTCGGCCGCTGGGTGATCACGCTCGGTGCGGCCGGTGTGCGCGTGGAGAGCGAGAGCCACGAGACCTTCCACGTCCCCGCGGTTAAGGACGTCAAGCCGGTGGAGCCGACCGGTGTCGGCGACGCCTTCCGGGCCGGCTATCTCGCCGCCCTGGCCTGGGGGCTCAGCCACGAGCGCGGGGCGCAGATCGGCTGCCTGATCGCCGCCTATGTCGTCGAGCGGGTCGGCACCCAGGAGTACACGCTCTCCAAGCGCCGCATGGTCGCCCGGATGGAGCACTCCTACGGTGCCGAGGCCGCAGCCGAACTGGCCGAGCATGCGGAGACGTTGCGTCCCTAACTCGTTCGGCCGAAATCAGGCCGGCTCAGGCTCGGACTGAGGGAGAAGCCGGACGCGGTAGGCCGGCACGGCAGCCGTATGCGTTCGCCACGAACGCTTGTGGTGGTGCGGAGGGCGGTTCAGCAGCCATATGCGTTCGCCACGCGCGCTTGTGGCGGTCCTGATGCCGGGCCTGGATCAGGCTGGGCCAGGCTCGGATTGAGGGAGGAGCCGGACGCGGTAGGCCGGCACGCCATCGTCGGCGGTCTCCTCCCCGGCATACTCCTGGCCGCGCAGGCGGCACCAGGCCGGGATATCGGTCCGCGCGGCTGGATCCGCGGTGACCACCACGACATCGACCCCGTGCTCGCGCTGAGCGACCTTGGCCAGCTCGATGACCGGGAGTGGGCAGCGCAGCTCTCGGCAGTCGAGTTCGATCGCTGCCCTCACAGCCCCAACACCGCCCGCTGCTCGGTGAGGACGAGCTCCACCGCGGCGACGAAGCGATCCAAGCCGTCCTCATCGGGCAACGCCGAGGCCTGGAGCGGGAGGGAGACCCGCACATTGCCGTGCGTGAGCACTCCCATCGCTTCGAGCACGTGGCTGGGGCCGACGGCGTCGCTGGAGACACACGCCGACCCACTGTGTACGGCGTAGCCGCGGCGGTCGAGTTCGCTCACCAACACTTCACCGTCGACATAGAGGCAGGAGAAGGCGACCACATGGGGGAGTCGCTCGCTCGGCTCGCCCAGGACCACGACGTCGGGCAACGCCGCCAATCGCTGCCTGAGGTGAGTGGTGAGGGCACGTCTGCGGGCACCGCTCTCGGCCAGATCGGCCATCACCGCCTGGAGCGAGGCCGAGGCCGCCAGCGCGGCCGGCACGTTCTCAAAACCCACGCCGCGGGGGTCCGTGCGGTCGTCGACAGGGAAGGGCGCTCGCCAGCCTGCCCCGCGGCGCACGAGCAGCAAACCGACGCCTGCGGGTCCGCCCCACTTGTGGGCGCTGGCCGCACCCACCACCCAGCCCTGGGGCAGCGGTTCTTGCCCGACGCTGGCCGCGAGATCGCAGAAGATGCGGGCCTCCGGGAGGGTGGCTGCGAGCTCGTCGACAGGT
>JBAQXA010000678.1:0-1568 GCA_049299195.1 Nocardioides sp. | reverse complement strand
CCGTGATCACGGTGCCCGGTGCGATCTCGAGGCGAGCTTCGTCGTCGGTGAGTTCGATGATGTCTCCGTGGATCCCCGAGGTCAGTTCGATCCGGTCCCCCACCTTGAGGGCAGATTGCATGGCCAGGACCTGGTTGCGACGCTTCTGGGCGGGCCGAATCAACATCAGCCACAGAACAAGAGCGAAGACCAAGATGGGGAGTAGCTGCGCCAACTCCGGCACGGGTGTTCCCTTCAACAGACAACAGGAGAGGCGGACGAGCACACTCGGGCGTCCCGCCAACGGTGCAGTCTAGCCCCGTCGCGCCAAAACAACCTGGTTATCGCGTGCGCGGCACTCAGTCAGCTCTCGGGCTCGTCGAACAACCCCAGATCCTGCCCCGCCGGGGCTGCCACCACAGGCGGAGTTGGCGGGACGAGACCGAGATGGAGCCAGGCCGCTGGGGTCGCCACTCGGCCACGCGGGGTCCGTGCGAGCAGGCCCGAGCGGACGAGGAAGGGTTCGGCAACCTCCTCCACAGTCTCGCGCTCTTCGCCGACGGCGACCGCCAGCGTGGAGACGCCGACCGGGCCACCGCCGAAGCGGCGGCAGAGCACGTCGATGACGGCGCGATCGAGCCGGTCGAGACCGGATTCGTCGACCTCATAGAGCTCAAGGGCCGCCTGCGCCACCGCCAAGGTGACGACGCCGTCGGCACGGACCTGGGCATAATCGCGCACCCGGCGCAGCAACCGATTGGCGATCCGGGGGGTGCCGCGTGAGCGGCCGGCGATCTCGGCGGAGCCGTCAGGGGTGTAGGGCACCTCCAACAAGCCCGCGGACCGATGCACGATCAGATCAAGCTCGTCGGCCTCATAGAACTCCAGCCGCGCGGTGAAGCCGAAGCGATCGCGCAGCGGCCCGGGCAACAAGCCTGCGCGCGTGGTCGCACCCACGAGCGTGAAGGGAGGGATCTCCAACGGGATGGCGGTCGCTCCGGGCCCCTTGCCGATCACGACATCGACCCGGAAGTCCTCCATGGCCATATAGAGCATCTCTTCGGCCGGTCGAGACATGCGATGGATCTCGTCGACGAAGAGCACATCGCCTTCGTTGAGCCCGGACAGAATGGCGGCCAAATCGCCCGCATGGGTGATGGCGGGCCCACTGGTCAGGCGCAGCGGAGCGCTCATTTCGCCAGCGATGATCATCGCGAGGGTCGTCTTGCCCAGACCCGGGGGGCCCGACAGGAGCACGTGATCGGGGCAGCGGCCCCGCTGCCGGGCAGCTTCGAGCACCAATCCGAGCTGCTCGCGGACGCGGGTTTGCCCGATCACTTCATCCAAACTGCGCGGCCGCAGCGCGGCCTCGATGGCCCGCTCGTCGCCCTCGGCTTCAGCGGCCGTTAGCGAACGCAAATGGGTCTCCTCCTGGGCGGCGAGCGACTCCAAGGGGTCCATCGGCCTAGGCCTTGCTCAGGGTGCGCAGCGCCGCGCGCAAGAGCGCACCGACATCGGCCCCCGCCAGCGGGTCCACCCCGGCCGCGGCTCGCTCGGCGGCCACCAGCTCGACGGCGGCCTCCGCCTCC
>JBAQXA010000677.1:0-2068 GCA_049299195.1 Nocardioides sp. | reverse complement strand
CCGAGACCCAGGCCAGCGCGGTGATCCGCAGGGGCGCCTCTGCGTTGCGTGGGGTGACGACGAGCGCATCGACCCCGGCCGGGGCACCGCCGGAGCCGTCTTGCCGGATGCGGCCCACGATCACCCGGTCGCCCTCCGGGCCGGCGGCGCGGCTCGAGGGAGCGCCATTGGCCCGCTTCGGCCGCACGATCGCGGCATACCGAGTGCCATCGCGGGAGATGATCATGGCTTGCACCCGCTCCCCGGAGACTCCGGCCAAACGCACGGGGATCTGCTGCTCGCCGAGCACCACCGACAGGCGGGCCCCCTCGGGGCGCCGATCCAGCACCCAGAGGCGACCGGCCGCATCCCACGAGGGCTTGGCCAGGTCGATGCCGCCGCTGATGACCTCCTCGGCGCCGCTCTCGGCGTTGTCGGCCTCAGCCAGCAACAGCCGGGCGCCGTCGGTTGTGACGGCCGCGACCCGCTTGGCGTCGAGATCCAGCGACACCTCGCGGAGGCCAAACGCGGTGCGGCCGAACGGTCCGTCGAGGCTCTCGTCGGAGCCGGGCGAGGCGCGCACCAGGAGGCCGTCACGCAGACCAAAGAGCAGCGAGCTCGACCCGGCACCAGCAGGGTCCCACGCGCCCCCGTAGTCGACGCCGAGCTCGGTGCCCCCCTCAGGCAGGCTCACGGGTTGGCCGTTGAGGTTGACCTGGAACGAGCGCACGCGCGGGTCCTGGCGCAGGGTCCACGCCAGTTGGCCCAGGAAGAGCCTGGTCGCCTCGGGGTCGGGCGCGGACCGGTCGCCCTGGAGGTCGACGTGGGCGACACGATCCTCATCGACCACCACGGAGAGTGCGACCTCCAGGCCCGGCGGGGCGAAGGTGCGCGTGACCAGGCGATCCCCGGTCCCCCGGCGCGCGATCGGGCCGGCCAAGAGCCCGGAGACGGCACTGGAAGCCAGTTGCTCGCCGAGCGGCACATAGACGGGCTCGGGGACCAGCGTGTCGCCGGCTGGGTCGAAGAAGTAGAGCGACACCGGGCGGAAGCGGAGGTCGAACCAGCGCTCCGGCACGATCAGGGCATCGGGAGCGTCCGCAATCCGGTACTCCCCGTCTTCGATCACCATGGGGAAGGTGAAGCTCTGGTCGGCGAGTGGACCCTGCCAGGCTCCCCGCCCGTCGAGGCCGTTGGCGCCCTCGAGTTCGAAGGTGACCAGATTGGTGCCCTGTGGAGCGGTCGCCGAGGCGTAGGTGATCGTGCGGGCCTTGGGGTTCCATCCGGCCCGCGCCGACTGGGAGAGGTATTCCCGCGCGACGTTGGTCTGCAGCGACGTTGCGGTCATCGCGTCAAGGAAGTGCCGAACGATCTCGGCCGGTGACTCCCCGGGCGCCGGCGGGGCCGGCTCGATGAAGGGGCCCGACTGCCCCCGCCCGACGGCCTGATCGCCGCTGTTGACCACAGGCCCCGACTCCGGCAACTGCAGACAGCCGGTCAGCAGCACGCTGAGGGTCAGCACGGCCAGGAGACCGGCACGACGAGAGCAGCCGTTCGCCATCCGACTCAACTCCCCTCGGCCGGTGTCAGCCGGTCCAGCGGAGCCAGCGGCAGTGGCCCGGGGCCGGGGTTCTCATAGGCGCGCCGGGGCAGCGTCAGCAAGAACGCCGACCCCTCGCCGGGGCTGCCCCACGCTTCGAGGCGCCCCCCGTGCAGCAGTGCATCCTCCAGGGCGATGGAGAGCCCCAGGCCGGTGCCCCCTGAGGTCCGGGCCCGGGCGGGGTCCGCCCGCCAGAACCGGTCGAAGACGCGCGCGGCCGCACCGCGCGGCAACCCGACGCCGAAGTCGCGCACCCAGATGGCTGCGCCGTCGTCATCTCCGGCGACGCGAATCAAGATGTCGCCGCGCTCGGCGTAGTCCACCGCGTTGGCCACCAGGTTGCGCACGATCCGTTCGATGCGGCGCGCATCCACTTCCGCAACGCACGCCGTCGGTGCCTCGACGAGCAATTGGGATCCGCGCTGGGCGGCGAGCGGCGTCATCATGTCCACGACTCGCTGCACCACGTCGCGGAGGTCGACCTCGTCG
>JBAQXA010000676.1:0-2049 GCA_049299195.1 Nocardioides sp. | reverse complement strand
ATTCCGCCGGGCACCTACCGAATGGAGCTGACCGCGCAGGACATCGCTGACGCCGGATCCGGCAAGACGCGCGAGGCGCAGGTGGTGACGCTGACCATCGGTGAGGATGGGTCCTACACCAGCTCGTCGCTCTTCACCGAGGATGGGTTCTCGATGATCTTCGAGGCCGGCGAGGTCTTCGGGGACGGCCAGGAGGCGTACTTCGTCAACGATCTGAACCGCCTCAAAGCACTGGATGAGTCGGGTGAGTCCGCGTGCGTATGGACCGACGCCTCGCTGAGCTGCTCGACGAACACCGAGCCGTACTCCGTCCGGTGGGCCGCAGGGCCGAACGGGTCGCTGAGCTTCTCCGAGGTACGGGGCGTCAATCCGGACCCGGTGATCGTGCTGGCCCTGGTCGCCAAGCCCTACCAGCGCGTTCGTTGATGGCTTCCCGAGCGCGGGAGTCGGTGGCATCCTGCCGAGATGCGGATTCGCCGGCCTGACGGGTTGGCGTCGGCGCGAATCGTGGTGGCGCTGGTCACCGCGCTGCTGGCCGCCGGCGCCTACCTGGCCGACGTCAGGGCCGGTTGGGATTCCGCCCGGATCGCGGTCGACATCGGGACCGGGGTTGGACTGGTCGCCCTCAGCATGGCTGGGCGATCGGTCTGGGATCGCGTCGGTTGTGCCGCAGTTGGCCTAACTTGGCTGGCTGGTTCGCTGATCCCGGAGCTGGCCAATGCGCATCGAGCGGCGATGGTCCTGTTCGTGGTCGGTGGATCCCTGCCGCGCCACGGTCGACGGGGTGGGCTCTTGTGGCTCGCCTTGGGGGCGGCGGCCCTGGCCCTGTCCACCCCGGCTGTCGGGCCATGGTGGGGAGCAGCCCTGTTCGGCGCCCTGGCGCTGATCCAGTGGGGAGTTCCCCGCACGGTGCGGTCCGTTCCGGCCGCTGGCTCCTTGGTGCTGCTCGCCGCAGCCGAGGCCTTCATTGCGGTCGCGGCTGGAGAGGTGGCCCTGAACTCCGGTGCTCTGCGGATCGCTCAGATCACCTACGCGCTTGCCCTCCTGTCAGGGGCAGCCTGGGTCCTAACTGTCGCCCGCCAGGACCAGGCATTTCTCGACGGACTAGCCCCGGAGGAGAGCCTGTGGAACGCCGCCGACCCGTTCGCGGTTGCCACCGCGCTCCTGCAGCAGTCGCTGGGCGACGATTCGCTGCAGGTCAGGCCCGCTACGCCGCGCGAGCGCCCCGATTCGGAAGTGGACAGGGGCCGGATGGTCTTGGTCGAGGGACTCCCCTGGGCCCGGGTCGCGGCCGGAACGTCAATCCTCGATGACGAGCCAACCTGGCGGGCCGTCGAGGCCGCGGTGGCCAGGATCGGTCTGCACACCCACTTGGTGGCCCAGGAGGGTGAGCGGGCTCGCGCCGTCGACTTGTCCCGGGGCAGGCTGCTCGACGCCGCGGATCGAGAGCGGGCACTGATCGGCGCAGGGCTGGGCGAGGAGGTTGTCAGACCCCTGACCCACTGCGCGACCCAACTGGCCGAATGGCCGCACCTGGCCGTTGAGCTCCGGGGAACCGCGAGTGACGTCTCCACGCTGTTGGGCGGCATCGCCCCCGTCCACTTGGGCGAAGGGCGCCTGACGGAGGCGGTTCGTGGTCTGTGCGCCCGCTGCCCTGTTCCCGTCGACCTTGCGGTGGCCGGTTCGCCCACGGGGTCGACGCAGGTGGAGGTCACGGCATACGCGGTGGTGGCCGAGGGCCTGGCCAACGTGCTCAAGCACTCCGGGGCGCTCGGCGCCGAGGTGCATCTCCACGAAGACCCGCCCAACCTGGTCGTCGTCGTGGTCGACCAGGGCCGCGGCGGCGCCGATCCGATGGGGTCCGGCCTCCTCGGGCTGGGCGACCGGGTCTCCGCACTCGGCGGCACCCTCCTCGTGACGGGCTCGCCCCGCGGGGGCACCACGCTGACCGCGCGCCTGCCGTCTGGGACCAGGGCGGGGTCGCCGTGAACACCCGCGGAAGTCCCTGGGGAAGAGGTGGCTGGGTCGCGGCCTCAATCACTACCGGTC
>JBAQXA010000675.1:0-6603 GCA_049299195.1 Nocardioides sp. | reverse complement strand
GTCTCCTCCCCCGGCATGACCAACCGCACCTCGATGCCGGCTACGACTCCCGCGAGGGCGACCGCCGCGCAGAAGTTCGACCCCTCGCGCCCGCCGGTCACGAGCACCTCCGCACCAGCGGCCAGGGCGTCGCCGAGGAGAAACTCCAAGGTGCGGGCCTTGTTGCCGGCGACCCCGAAGCCGGTCAGGTCGTCACGTTTGACCCAGAGCGGTCCGGTGCCCAGTACGGCTTCGAGCGCATGGAGGCGCTGCAGGGGCGTCGGCCCGGTGAGCAACCGCATCCGATGTGGCTCACCCATTGCGGCGCCTCGCCAGGACCGAGTCCACCAACTCAGCGCTCGCGCCGGTGTGGTGATGGGCCAGCAGTGCCGAGGCAGCCTCCGGTTCGATGCCCTGAGCAACCAGGACGGCGTGGAGTCCGGCCCCGGACGGATCGCTGAGCAGCGCGGCCTGCAACAACTCCTGGGCGCGGTGCTTGCCGATGCGGGGTGCCAGCGTGGCGAGCACCTGCTCGGAGGCGGCGGTGCCCGTTGCCTCCAGGTTGGCCAGCATGCGCTCGGGATGCACCTCCAGGCCCGCGAAGAGCGCTCCGGCCAGCGTCACCGCGACCCCGGTCAGCTCACAGAGCTCCGGAAGCGCCAGCCACTCGGCCTTCCAGGCGCGGCCATCGCGTTCGTGTTGGTGCTCGACCCCTTCGGCGAGCACGGCGGCCTGAGCGCGGGCGAGGCGGGAAAGCGTCGCGAGATGCTCCGAGCGCTCGGGATTGCGCTTGTGGGGCATCGTGATGCTGCCGACCCCGCCGGGTAGGGCGGGTTCGGCGAGCTCGCCGATCTCGGGGCGCTGCAACTCATAGACCTCGTTGCCCATCCGGGCGAGCGTGCCGCAGATGAGGCCCAGCACTCCGCCGAACTCGGCGACCCGATCGCGGCTCGACGTCCACGACATACCGGGGTCGTGGAGTTCTAGAGCGGCGCAGAAGCGCCGGCGCACGGCCGGTCCGCGGTCGTCGAGGAAGCCGATCACCCCGACTGCGCCGGCAAGCTGGCCGACCTCCCAGCGCGCAGCGCCCTGGGCGAGTCGCTCCCGATGGCGACCCAACTCATCGGCCCACGAAGTCGCCTTGAACCCAAACGTGATCGGCGCGCCCGACTGCCCATGGGTGCGGCCGACCATGACCGTGTCGCGGTGCTGCGCCGCCAGGCTCAGCACGGTGTCCTCCAGCGTGGCCAGGCGAGCGTCGAGGAAGCGGCCCACCTCGCGCATGACGATGCCGAACCACGTGTCGGAGACGTCCTGCACGGTCGCGCCGTAATAGGCGTACTCCGCGACGTCAGCGGGGAGCGCCGCCTGGAGGCCGTGGATCAGCCCGAGGGTCGAGTGGCTGGTCCGCCTGGTGTGTTCGGCCACGAGCTCGAGATCGAGGTCGGTCACCGACAGCGCCTCCAGCGCCTCCGCGACCTGGGCCGGGATGATGCCCTCGGCTGCTTGCGCACCGGCGAGCGCGCGCAGGATCTCCAGCCACAGCCCGAGCCGCTGCTCCTCCTCGAAGAGGTAGTCCAACTCAGGTGCCCGCCAGAGGTGGGCATAGAGGCGGGAGTCGCTCATGCGGGTCGCCATCTAGCCCTCCGCCCGGGCAGAGGCATCGGGCGTCGCGTTGAGAGCGGCCGACTGCGCCACGAGGGCGTCCAGCGCTTGGCCGACGCGCTCCAAACTCGCGCCCCAGGGCACCGAAACGCTCCCCTCGGCGGTGACGATCTCGTCGTCTTGCAGGCAACACTTGGTGAGCACCAAGTAGCTGGCGGGTGGGCGCCGCCGGGGACAGAAGTCGACCTGCGGCGCGCTTCGGCCGTAGCTCGCCTCGTGGATCTGCTGGGAGCGTGAGCAGCCGAGCATCAGCCACTCCGCTTCGGGGGGATGCTCGTCGAGATAGGCCACCTCGGGCGCGGGCTGGCTCGGCGCGTCGGCGTCTGCCGCAAAGCCCGAGCCGCGACACGGCAACAGATAGGAGTCCGCACCCTGCATGCGGGCGAGATCGGCCAGATCGACGAGCTCTGGCACCAGCTCGAGCGGCGGCAGGTCTTCGCGAACCGCGACCAGCCGGGCGGCCTGATCCAAGAGCTTGGCCGGGTGTGGCGGGACTACCTCGCGCACGATCACGCGCAGCGGCTGCGGATCGATGATGAAGCTGACGTGCTGATAGCGGCCATGCACGACGACGGCGCGGCGGCCAGGCGCCTGCTCGCGGGCGGCCCGGGCCAAGTCCGAAGGGATGCCGGTGTCGATCTGCGGATCGTGGATCACCGCGGTCTCGTCGGGACCGGCGAGAAGTTCGATGTCGGTGATGGGCACGAACAGGTGCTCGCCGCGGCTGCGGTCGGCCTCGTCAGGCACCGCCGAGGTGTCGGTGAGGATGCGCACGATCGCGGCGCCCGCCTCGGCGCCTTCGAGCCCATGGGTGGTCACGACGGCATACCGCGTCTTGAAGTAGGCCTCCTTGCCGACAAAGAAGCGGCGCAGGGCCGCCTCATCGAGGGGCACGTCCACCCTGGTCACAGAGACACCCCGATAACGGTCGGGGGTGAGGTTGGCGGTCACGGCTCAACAGGTGCGAGGCGCGACGGCAACCGGACCGTGTCGGCACGGAGCCCGAGGCGAAGCGCCTCGACCCCCATGACCTCCCCGATCGCGATGTTGGCCAGGTTGACCTCGGGGCCGAAGTGCCGGATCAACCAGGCCTGCTGGTCCTTGCGGGGGGCTTCAAAGAGCACCTGCTCGGCTCCGGCCACCTCGGCGAGCGCGTCGGCTACATCTGCGCGCACCGCGCCCTTGGCGTCATAGAGCCCGACCGTGCCGCTCTCGCGCCCTTCGGCGACAACCTTCCAGGCACCCGCGGCGAGGTCGGAGGCCGCCTCTGCGTGCCAGGCCGAGGACTCCACCGCAACCTCGGGGTCCTTGCTGCCCACCTCGCTGAGGACCACGAAGTCGGCCGCGGCGTACTCGATCAGGTCACGCTTGTCGGCCAGGCTCATCGGGACGACGCCCCGCGACACCTCCACCATCGGGAAGCCGACCTCGGCGGCCCAGGAGAGGCACTCCTTCTGTCGGCCTTGCGCCCAGGAGATCTCCAGCATCGTGCCGCCCAAACAGGCGCGCACCTGCGCGGCCTCAAGCAATGCGAGCTTGACCGGCAACTCGGGGTCCAGGTAGGCCGTCCCCCAGCCCCACTTCCACACATCGATGGACGAGCCGGCCGACCGGAGCAAGTCGGTCGTCGCAGCCACCGAGAGACCCTTGTCCAAGACGTGGGTCAGGCCGCTGGAACGCGGCTTCTCCGAGCGCTCAGGGAGTGACAGGAAGGCCGGCCTTGTCATGTTTCGGATCCTAAATCTAGTGTTTCCTATGTGCAACGCGACCTCAGCGAGTTGATCGGGCGGATAACCGCGTATGCCGGGCTGCGGGACAAGCGGGTGATCGGACTGGTCTCCGATGCCTTCGGCGAGACCGACTGGCTGGGCGGGCCCGGCGACGACGGCGCTGCTGTCGCGTGGGGACCGCTGAGCCCGAGCGGGATCGCCCAGGGTGGGGCCGAGGATGACGCGGGGTGGGTGGTTGCCTGCGGTGAGGCATTGTTGCCCGGCTTCGTGGCCCGCGATCCCTATGGCGCCGGGATCGCGGCCGTGTTGACCAATGTCAACGACCTGGCGGCGATGGGTGCGCGGCCCACGGGCTTGGTCAACACGATCGTCGCCGACGAGGTGACCGCTCGCGAGATCCTTCGGGGCCTGCGCTACGGCTGCGATCTCTACGACGTGCCACTGCTCGGTGGGCACCTCACCCGCCACGGCGGCCCGCCGGCCCTGTCGGCCTTCGGCCTTGGGCGCGCCGAGGCGGTGCTCTCTTCCACCCACGTCGAGGAGGGACATGCCGTGGTGCTTGCCGGCTCCTTGGTCGGCGAGATGCGCCCGGACTTCCCCTTCTTCGCGGGCTTCCGGCAGCGCGAGGCCGAGGCTCCCGGTGACATCCGCCTGCTCGCGACCGCCGCGGAGTCCGGGGCGGCCCTCGCCGCCAAGGACGTCAGCATGGCGGGGATCGTCGGCTCGTTGGCGATGCTTCTCGAGCCCGGCCGGTGGGGCGCCGAGGTCGATCTCGACCGGATCCCGGTCCCAGCGGGAGTCGACTTGGAGCGGTGGCTGACCTGCTTCCCCAACTACCTCTTCTTGCTGACCACACCGCCGGAGCGGGTCGAGGCGTTGCGGGCGCTGTTTCACGAGCGGGCGTTGACCGCCGAGGTGATCGGGTCGGTCACCGGGAGCGGAGAACTCGCCCTGAGCTGGGGCGGCCGTCGCGAAGTGGCCGTCGACCTGCGCGCGGACACGATCACCGGGTTGCGCTGAGCGGCTAACCCCCAGCACGCTGCAGCCGGCCCGAGGCACGCGCCGACCCGAAGGCGACGTCGAGGGCCAGGCTGATGATCCGATCGACGCGACGCCGATCGACCCACTGGTGGGCATCGGCAAACTCCTGCCACCGGTTGGGCGGGATCAGCCCCGACTCGGAGTAGTCGAGCTCGGCCCAGGTCACGGCCAACTCCAACAGCTCGAGCACTTCGTCGCCGTCGGTGAGGAGGTGGAGGAGCCGAGCGTGGTGGGCGTGGTGCGAGCCGGCGAAGCGACAGCCACAGGTTGCTGCCCCCGCCGTGCGCACCGCGGACTGGAGGTCCCCGCGCGTGACTTCACCGCGTGTGACTTCCCCGCGCGCAATTTCACCGCGTGAGTCGCCGACCAGATAGATGACGTTGGTGGGCGTCGTCGCCTCGGCCTCGCGTCCGTGATGCTCGCTCACATCGTCCTCCACACAATCAGGCGCCGTCGTCTTCGCCGGTGGCGACAGGTTTCAGCCGAGAGGCCGCCATTGAATCGTGGGGGTGTTGCAACGCTGTTGCAGCCGCGGAGCTTGCCTGCAACAAGCGCGGCGGGTGCGTGGGCCGGGTCGGGCGGCAGCGCTGGGTCAGGCGGTCGTGACAGTGATCTCCGGAGGCCGCCGCATCGTGTTGGTGACATAGCAGTAGCGCTCGGCCAGCGCGATGAGTTCAACCTGTTGCTCCGCGGCCACACCGCTCAAGCGGACATCGATGCGGATCGCCGAGAACCGCGGGCCCGCGTAGGTCCCGGTCGCCTCGACGGCAACCGCCTCGGGGCTCAGGAGCAGTTTGCCCGCGGCATACACCAGGGCGAGGGTGAAGCAGGAGGCGATCGAAGCCAAGAAGAGCTCGGTGGGCTGAGGGCCCACGCCGGTCCCGCCTACCTCCACCGGCTCATCGACCAGCAGGTCTGCGCTCTCGTCGAACGAGACGGTCGTATGCAGTGGTCCCGGATGCCAGGCGGCACTGACCGTGCGTTGGCCCATGTGCCCTCCTCGGCGCTAGACGGATCTACTATACGAGAGCTACGTTTCTCATAGTGCGCATCCAGCGTGTGCATCCACCGTGCGCATCCACAAGGAGGGTTACGTGAACCAGATCAACCCCGCCCCCGCCCGGGCCCCGCGAATCACCACGGCGCTCCCCCGCGCGCTCGCAAGCACCCTGAGCGGCTCCATGGGTGTGCTGTGGTTAGCTGCCGCGCTCCTCCTGGGCGTCACGTCGATCTTCTTCCTGGGCATCGACCAGGGTTCGATCTCGGTGACGGGCGGCACGCTCCTTCACGAACTTTTCCACGACGCCCGGCACAGCCTGGGCTTCCCCTGCCACTGAGGCACTCGGCCTGATCTCGGCCCGACCTGGCTGCTGATCCAGCCCATCTGATCCAGCCGATCCAGCCTGAGGGACCCTGTGGAGCGACGACTCGTCCTTAACGGCCTCCTCGCCGGCCTGGCGGCGGGGGTGGTCGCCTTCGTCTATGCGCGCCTGATCGGCGAGCCCTTGCTCGCTGCGGCCATTGACTACGAGGGCGGGCGCGCGGCCGCGCTTGACGCGCTCTCTGCAGGGGCGACCGGTCATGAAGCGGTCGGCCATGAACATGAAGTGGTCAGCCGAGGTACCCAGTCGGGGGTGGGTCTAGCGGTAGGGCTGCTGGGCTTCTGCCTCGGTCTCGGCTGTGTGTATGCCGTGGTGTTCGCGGTCGCGCATCGCGGCCTTCGTGCGTGGCACCCAGCGCTTGGTTTGGCGTCGGTCGCCGGTCTTCTCGCCGCAGCGGGCTTTGTCGCCATCGATCTGGTGCCCTTCCTGCGCTATCCGGCGAGTCCGCCCGGGGCCTCCCTGGAAGACACCGCCCGCCAGCGCGGTGGCTACTACCTCCTGCTGCTCATCTGCTCGATCGCCCTAGCCGCCCTCGCCGTGTGGGCTGGGCGTCGGGCGACGAGACGCTGGACCGGGAGCGGCGGGGTCGCGGTGGCGGCCGGCGTGTGGCTGGTCGGACTGATCGTGCTCCTCGTGGCCTTCCCCGCGATCAAGGAGACCCCGGGGCCCCTCACGAACGCGGCCGGCGCGATCACCTACCCCGGCTTTCCGGCTGAGTTGCTCTACGACTTCCGGGTCTACTCGCTCACCTTGCATGCGTTGATCTGGGCAACCCTGGGCGGCGTCTTCGCCACACTGGTGCGGAG
>JBAQXA010000674.1:0-6893 GCA_049299195.1 Nocardioides sp. | reverse complement strand
GCCACGCGTCGAGCGTCGCGAGCGTTTCGGCGGAGGCCAGCGGCATCGGGAACATGTACTCCAAGACGGTGCTCGCCGGGTGCACGCCGCGACGCTCCCAGATGGTCTCGGCCGTCTCGAGATACTTCTCCAAGTACGGCGCGAGCAACTCACCCTGAGCCGGCACAGGGAAGGCCATCGCGATCTGTCGCTGCGTCTCGTTGGGCAGGTTGTCACGATCGACCGCATCGGCCCAGGCCTGCGCCTTCGCCTCCGCCGTCGGTATGACGGTGCGCGCGGCCGCCGCGTGCTCCTGGCCGGAGATGGTCGCATCACGGCTCAGCTCTTCCGCGATCTGATCCTCACCGGCGTGGCCCTGTGCTGCCAAAGCGGTGAGCAGGCTCCACCGCAGGTCGGTATCCACCGCCAAGCCGGGCAGCTCACGGGACCCGTCTAGCAGGCCCGCCACGAATCCGAGGGCGTCCGCCGAGCGAGCGCTCGCGGCATACGCGCGGGTGAAGACGAGCTGGCTGTCGGAGCCGGGCTCGGCAGCCTCGACCAGCTCGCGCAACCCCGACTCCCAGCGGGCGCGCACGGCGTCGCGTCGGCTCGGGTCGGTGTAGTAGTCCACGAAGCCGCGCGTGTAGGCGGTGAGCCGGGACACGGCCGTCTGGTCGGTCTCGTTGCCCACTCCTCGCAGGACCAGCTCGACCCAGTCGGTGGCCCGCATCTCTCCATCGCGGGTCATGTCCCAGGCCGCTCCCCACAGCAGCGCCCGCGCCAGGGAGTCCTCGACCTTGTCGACATGGGCGATGGCGGTGGCCAGCGACCGCTCGTCCAAGCGGATCTTGGCGTAGGTCAGGTCACCGTCGTTGAGGAGCAGCAGGTCGGGCTGCGGTTGCCCGGCAAGCTCGGCGACGACCGTCCGCTCGCCGGCCACGTCGACCTCGACGCTGTGCCGGCGGGTCAGGGTGCCGTCGCGCAGGTCGTAGAGACCGACCCCGATGCGGTGGCGGCGAATCGTGGGGAACTCGGCGGCGGCCCGCTGCAGCACCGTCAGCGACGTGATCGTGCCGTCTTCGGCCACCTCGAGCTCCGGGGAGAGCGTGTTGACCCCGGAGGTCTTGAGCCACTCCTCGGCCCAGCTCCCGAGGTCGCGGCCCGACGCCCGCTCGAGGGCGGCGAGCAGATCGGTGAACTCGGAGTTGCCGTAGGCATGGGTGGCGAAGTAGTCCCGCAGCCCCGCCATGAAGGGTTCCAGCCCGACCCACGCGACCATCTGCTTGAGCGTGGCCGCGCCCTTGGCGTAGGTGATGCCATCGAAGTTGACCTCGACGGCCTCCAAGTCGTGGTTGTCGGCGGCGATGGGGTGGGTCGAGGGCAGCTGATCTTGGCGGTAGGCCCACAGCTTGCGCGCGTTGGTGAACCCGGTCCACGCGTGGGTGTATTTGGTGGCTTCGACCAGGGCGTGGTGGGAGGCCCACTCCGCAAACGACTCGTTGAGCCACAGGTCGTCCCACCACTTCATGGTGACGAGGTCGCCGAACCACATGTGCGCCAACTCGTGCAGGATCGTGTTGGCCCGCTGCTCGTAGAACATGTAGGTCTGGCGGGAGCGGGGGAGGTATTCATCGCGCAGGGTGACGCATCCGGCGTTCTCCATGGCCCCCATGTTGTATTCGGGCACATAAGCCTGGTCGTACTTGCCGAACGGGTAGGGGTAGTCGAAGACCTCCTCAAAGAAGGCGAACCCCTGCTTGGTCACCTCGACGAGCTCATCGATGTCGAGGTAGTCCTTGACCGACTGCCGGCAGAAGTGGCCGAGCGGGACGGTGCCGTGCTTGCCGACGTATTCATCGAAGGTGGCGTAGTACTCCCCGGCCACGATCGCGGTGATGTAGGTCGAGATGCGCGCGGTCGGCGGGAAGTGCCAGGTGGCGACGCCGGCCGCTCCGGGCACCGGGGTCGGCGTCGGGGCATTGGAGATGACCACCCAGTCGGCGGGCGCCGTCACGTGGAAGGTGAAGGACGCCTTGAGATCGGGCTGCTCGAAGGTGGGGAAGACGCGGCGCGCATCGGGCACCTCGAACTGGCTATAGAGGTAGACCCGCCCGTCGGCCGGATCGACGAACCGGTGCAGGCCCTCTCCGGTGTGGCTGTAGGGCAACTCGCAGCGCACCCGAAGCTCGTTTTCGCGCGCCAGGTTGTCCAGCCTGATCCGCTGATCCTGATAGACATCGTCGATGTCGAGCGGGCGGCCGTTGAGGGTCAGCTCCAGCAGGTTGGCGCCATGCAGGTCGGCGAAACTGCTGCAACCAGAGTTCAGACAGCTAAACGAGATGACCGTCGTGCTGGTGAAGTACTTCTCCGAGACCGTGAGGTCCAAGGAGACGTCGTAGTGGTTGACATGCAGTTGGAGCTGCCGTTGGGCAGCCTCGTCACGCGTGAGGTTGAGTCCGGGCATAGGGCGGATCATGCCATTTGTCGCCTCGATGCCACGATGGGCCTATGAGTACGGGGCCCGTCCGCGACCTCGTCCCGTTGCGAGAGGCGACCCGCACCTGGTTCGCGATCTCGCTGCAGACCTTTGGCGGTCCGGCCGGGCAGATCGCGGTCATGCAGCGCACCCTCGTCGATGAGAAGCGCTGGCTCGGGGAGCGCCGCTTCTTGCACGCGCTGTCCTACTGCATGTTGCTGCCCGGGCCTGAGGCGCAACAGTTGGCGATCTATACCGGCTGGCTGCTCAACGGGTGGATCGGCGGGTTTATCGCCGGGACGTTGTTTGTCCTGCCGGGCCTGCTCGCGCTGCTCGCGCTCTCGTGGGCGTATGTCGCTCACGGCGACACCGCCCTCGTCACCGGCCTTTTCGTGGGCCTGGCGCCAGCCGTGCTGGCCATCGTCGTGCAGGCCGTCATCAGGTTGTCTCGGCGCGCACTGTGGCACCCGGTCCTGCAGGGCATCGCGATCGCGGCCTTCGCCGGCCTCGCCCTGCTCGGCATACCGTTTCCGATCGTTATCGCCGTGGCCGGACTCGCGGGCTGGGTGGCCGCCCGGGGGGTGCCGCAACTGGGACACCTTCCCGGTCCCGCCGCGGGTGCCGCAGACGCCGCGGCTCCCGTGATCGCCGACGATGCGCTCCACCTCGCCCTGCCGACCTGGCGACGCAACGCCGCCCTGCTCGTGGGCGGGCTCGCCCTCTGGCTGGCGCCTGTGGGCGCCGCGGCCGTCTTGGTGGGCCGGGACTCGGTGTTGGTCGATCAGGGCACGTTCTTCGCCGGGACGGCGCTGGTCACCTTTGGCGGCGCCTACGCGGTGCTTGCCTTCGTCGCCCAACAGGCGGTGCACACCTTCGGCTGGCTCTCCGGGGCGGAGATGATCAAGGGCTTGGCGCTCGCCGAGACCACCCCGGGCCCCTTGATCATGGTCGTGCAGTTCGTCGCCTTCGTCGGGGCCTACCGCCACCCCGGTGGGCTCGACCCCTGGGTCGCCGCGGTGCTCGGCTCGCTGCTCACCGTCTGGGTCACGTTTGTGCCGTGCTACTTCTTCATCTTCTTGGGGGCGCCCTATGTCGAGCGGCTGCGCTCCAATCGCACCCTCGCGGCCGCTCTCGCCGGCATCACCGCCGCCGTCGTCGGGGTGATCGCCAACCTGGCGATCTTCTTCGCCCTCCACACGCTGTTTACCCGCACCCAAACCGTGGCGGCCGGCCCGGTGGTGGTGGATCTCCCGGTCCTGACGAGCGCCGATCCCACCGCCTGGGTGATCGCCGCGGTGGCCTTGGCCTTGATCTTCGTGCGCGGCTGGTCCCCGCTTCGGACGCTGGGCGTGTGTGCGCTCCTGGGACTCGGCGCGACCCTCGTGGGGTGAGGGGCCGCAGCGCACGGGTGACCGAACCGCAAGTGTGCGGAGCCCGGACGTCGCCCGTGTGGTTTGGTTGTGCCCATGACGACAGCCGATTTTTGGTTCGACCCGCTGTGCCCTTGGGCGTGGATCGCCTCGCGTTGGATCCTCGAGGTCGAGCAAGTACGTGACGTCCACGTGGACTTCCACGTGATGAGCCTGTCCTATCTCAACAAGGACAAGGACGTGCCGGAGCAGTATCGCGAGATCATCGAGCGCGGGTGGGGGCCCGTGCGCGTCTGCATCGCGGCCGAACAGGCTCACGGCAACTCGGTCCTGCGCGATCTCTACACCGCGATGGGCACGCGGATCCACAACGAGGGCGGGGGCATCTCCCGGGAGATGATCGTCGCGGCCCTCGCCGAGGTGGGGCTCCCCGCCGAGCTGATCGAGGCGGCCGACGACAAGTCGCTCGATGAGGCAGTGGCGACCTCCCATCACGCGGGCATGGATGCGGTCGGGTCGGAGGTCGGCACCCCGACGATCCACATCGAGGGCTCGGCCTTCTTTGGTCCCGTGCTGTCGAAGATCCCGCGTGGCGAGGTGGCCGGGCGCGTGTGGGACGGCGCGGTCGCGCTCGCGGGCTTCCCGCACTTCTTCGAGCTCAAGCGCACGCGCAACGAGGATCCCGACTTCAGCTGACCCGACGGGTCTAGCAAACCCTTCACTTCACGCCGGCGGCCGTGTATCCACGCGGCCGCCGGGTGCTCTTGGTGGGCGTGAAGGAGATCTCGCTGGCGGAGCTGACCCAGATGTGGAACCGATGGGACCCGCCGCCGGATGATCTCGTCGAGCGGATCCTGCTCGGGCTGGCCTGGGAGCGCTCCGCGGTCGATCTCGATGCGGAGTGGGAGCTTCTCTCCCTCGTCAGTCGCACCGCTGGGTTGGTCGGTGCGCGCAGCAATGACGACTGCCTCACGCTCTACTTCGAGGGCACCGATCTCGCTATGGTGCTGCGTGTGAGTCGGGTCGGGACCGATTCATGTCGGATCGACGGTTGGGTCGACCCGCCGCAACCACTCACGATCACCGCCGTCCGGGGGGAACAGCGGTGGCCGGCCGACACCCGATCTGCCGAGTCCACCGGTCGGTTCGAGCTCACCGCGGTCCCACTCGGGCCGACGACCTTCGAGCTGAGCCAACCGCGGACAGAAATCCAAGCGCCAGGTGGGGCCGAGCCCCGACCTGATTTCGTCACCGAAGCGATCGATCTCTAGATCGGGTTCTGAGGAGGAAGACATGGGCTTTCGACATGAAGCGCGGGAGAAGTTCCGCCACCGACCGCGCGACTGGAACCGCGAACCGCTGTTCCCCTCCGACGATGAGCTGCTCTCGATCGGCGCCCGGCTGCTCAACCCCCTCGAGGTGACCCGGTATGACGGGGAGTCACCGCTGGGCACCACGGCATACTTCACCGACTCGCTGCTGATCCCGCTGGCGGACCGCAAGCAGGTCATGGGGTTGGCCGAGCAGGACGCGCTCAGCTCCCTCGGCTGGCGACTGGTCGAAGACCGCGACTTCACCCCCGTCGAAGCGATGGGGCCCCACGAACAACTCGTCGGGGTCAGTCGCTTCAAGCTCACGCCGATCTCGCGGGCGGAGGCGATCGAGCGGGAGAGCAAGGTCGCCCCCGTCGACGCGTGGGTCGCGGTCCAGACCCTGCGTTCGCTCGGAGTGGAGCGGGCCAGCCTCGAACACGTCTTGGTCTCGACCACCCGTGGGCACACCAGCGGTCACACCGAGGACGAGGACGAGCGGCCCGTGTCGGGTCGCTACCGGAGCTCGGGTGGGCGGCTCCCGGTTGCCTACACCGGTCCTGCTCCCGCGCGGCAGGACCATTACCCGGGGATCCGGCGGCCCGTGGTGGTCGTGCTCGACACCGGCTGCGGCGAGCACCAGTGGCTCCGCGACGGCGTGCACACCAACGTCGAGTTCGCCGACGGCAACGGTGCCCTGCAGACCCTGGGCTTCGGGGCCGCACCCGAGCCCCCCGACCCCGACGGCTTGGCCGGTGGCGGTGAGTTTGAGGGTCCGCTCGACGGGGTGATCGATCCCTTCTCGGGCCACGGCACGTTTATCTGCGGGCTGATCCGCCAGGGCTGCCCCGACGCCGACATCCTGGTCGGCCGGATTGTGCCCTCGAGCGGCTTGATCCGGGAGAGCGACCTGATCAACGCGCTCGCGGGGGTGGTCAATCTGATCGCGGCCGGCAAGCGCGTCGATGTCGTTAACTTGTCGATGGGCTATTACAGCGAGACCGATGGTTCCCGCGTCGGGTTGGCCGACACATTGTCGGGTCTGCTCAAGCAGGACCCGGCACTGGTCGAGCTGCTCCAGACGCTGTCATCGGCGGGCGTCGCGGTGGTCTGTTCGGCGGGCAATGACGCCACCGCCCGGCCGATGGTTCCGGCTGCCCTCAGCCAGGCCGCTGGGAGCCAGGCCAACGGCGGTCAGGCCAACGGCGGTGCGTGGCCGGTTCCGATCACGGCGGTCGGGGCGCTCAACCCCAACCGCAAGACGGTGTCGATCCGCAGCAATACCGGTCCGTGGGTGACGACCTACCAGCCGGGCGCCCACGTCTTCAGCACGCTGCCGGGCTTCAACGGCGGCTATGAGCCGACCAACCACACGGTCGCCTTCTGCTGGCCGCGGGAGTCGGTCGACCCCGACGACTTCACCTCCGACGCCGAGGTGGGCGGCTTCGGGCTCTGGAACGGGACGTCCTTCGCGGCCCCGATTCAGGCGGCCCTGATCCTGCGCGGCCTGGAGAAGGTGCTGCTCAGCGGCGAGCCGACTCCGGATCAGGTGGCAGACATCGTGCGCGATACGGCCCGTCCGAAGCCATGATGGGGCGGTGGGCTTGCCTGCCGACCGTGAAGCCGAGGCGTATGCCGCCTACGAGCGCGCCCGAAGCGACGTGCGCGCCGGCCGGTGCGCGGCCGCGGACCGGCGACTGCGCGGCGTACTGGAGACCAAGCCGTCGGCGGAGCTGCGAGCCCGCTGCCTGATCACCC
>JBAQXA010000673.1:0-2115 GCA_049299195.1 Nocardioides sp. | reverse complement strand
CGCTTCAACACCCTCACGCGACAGCCGTGGGGTTTGGCCGCGGACCAGCGCCCCAGCACGCACCCAGTGGCCGGCAATGGCGCCGAGGATGCGGCCGCGGCATTGCTCGACTTCGACGGCATCTCCTACGCCAAGGGGAGTTCGGTGCTGCGGCAACTCAATGCACGCCTCGGCGACGAGGTGTTCCTCGGCGGTGCGCGCCTGCACCTGGAGCGGCACCGCTTCGGCAACGCGACCATGGCGGACCTAGTCGACTCCTGGCATGACGCCGGGGCGCACGACGTCGACGGCTTCTTGGAGGGCTGGCTGCGCTGCGCGGGGGTCGACGAGCTGAGCGCTGATCGGTCCGGCCAGGCCATCCGGGTCTCACCTCCCGCCGACAACCACGCCCACCGCACCCACGACGTCCGCGTGGCGTTGGGGGGAGCCGTGCCGGGCACGTGGCAGGTGGAGTCCGTCGTCGTGCCGCCTCTTGGGTGTTCGCTGGAGCTCCCCACCGATCGGCCCGTGGTCATCGACCCGGACGTGCGGACGTGGGCCGTGACGTTGATTGACGACGTCACGTTGGCGCAGCTTCCGACCGCGCTCCGAGCAACCGCCGACCGCGACCTCCGGGCGGGGATCTGGTCCTCCCTGCGGGCCACCTTCGACTCGGGGCAGGTGCCGGCCGAGGTGTTGGTGGAGCTGCTCGTGGGCTGCATCCCGACCGAGGATGACGAGCTCGCCCTCCAGGCTCCCGTCGCCTGGTTGTCCGCCGAGGCCGTGCTGGCTGCCGCGGACCCGCGCGCGGCCAAGGCGGCGTTGCACGCGGCCTACCGCCAACGCCTCGACACCGCGACACCGGGATCACCGCTCCAGTTCACGGCGCTGCGAGCAGCCGTGCGCACCAGCCAGGACCCCGCGTGGTTGCGTCCGCTGGCGGAGGCGACCGCCCACCCCGACGGGGTGGTTGTTGACGCCGACCTGGCCTGGCTGGCCCGCGTGCGGCTGTCGGCGGAGGGTGGCTGCGAGGTTGCGGAGCTCGATCGCTGGCTGGCCGCAGATCCCACGGCCAAGGCGCTAGTTGCCCACACCCGCGCGCGCTCGGCGGCGCCGACGGTCGCCGCCAAGGAGTTCGCCTGGGATCGCTTCACCGGGCGCGTCAACGTGGCCAACTATGAGATCGAAGGGGCCGGCGAGGCGATGTGGACGCCCGGCCAAGAGTCGATCTGGGGTCCCTTCGTGGAGCGATACTTCACCGACGTCCAGGGCACCGACCAGGTCCGGCACGGATGGATGCTGGCCGAGGCGGCCACGGCGTTCTTCCCCGACATCGCTCTCGATGAGGGTGTGGTGGCGCTCGCTGAGGCCACCGCCTCCCGCCCCGACCTCGATCACTCTCTCGTGCGCGTGCTGCGCGATGAAGCCAGCGACCTCGCCCGACGGATTCGGCGGCGGGCCGCTGGTGGCCCCGCGGAGCCCCGGTGAGCACTCCTCCGCTCGCTCGGCGCCCGGGTCCCTCCACGCGAGTGCGGGTACGTGAACACACCGCTGGTTCGGCCGTCCGGCAACGCGAGGATCGCTTGGCGACCGAGGAGCCTCTAGAGATTCGCCTGCAATGGCCTGGGGCGCCGGCTCAGCGGGTGTGGGTCACGATGCGAAGTCCGGGCAATGACTTCGAATTGGCGGTGGGCAACCTGTTTCACGAGGGATTCCTGCAGCCCGCCGATCTCGGCACCGTCGCCTATTGCACCGACGCCGACCTCACCCCGGAGGAGGAGTTCAACGTCGTCACCGTGTCGCTGCGTGTGCCCCCACTCCGAGTGCCGAGTGCTCATGCTCCGAGCTCGGCCGCCTGCGGAGTCTGCGGGAAGGACAACATCCAGGAGGCGCTCCACCTGGTGCACTCCCCCGGCCGCAGCCATGAGCCGCTCGACTTGGACACGGTCCGGGCGTTGCCTGAGCAACTGCGCACCCACCAGCGGCTCTTTGACCGCACCGGTGGCGTGCACGCAGCCGCGCTGGCGTCCGCCGGCGGCGAGATCTTGGTGATCCGTGAGGACGTTGGCCGCCACAACGCGGTCGACAAACTCGCCGGCGCACGCATCCTGGCGCACGAGGAGCCGTCGGCGGCCG
>JBAQXA010000672.1:0-4536 GCA_049299195.1 Nocardioides sp. | reverse complement strand
CTGCGGCTGCGGAGAGCCGTTTGGCACCTGTCCCTTGTGGACGGCTGTGGGCGAGGCCGCCTTCGGCGGCTGGAAGGCCCCCGACATGGAGCGGTTGGCCGACCTCCGGTTCGCGGTGGCACGGCAGCGTCAGGTGCCCGCACTCCTAGCCCTAGCCCGAGGCCGCGGCGATGCCGAGCTTCGGGAGGGTGTTGCGGCATACCAGCGCGGCTATGGGGCGATCTACGCGGGGATTGCCGAAGCCACCGGCGCCTCGGTCATCGTCGACGCCAGCAAGGGTCCGGCGCATGGTTTGGCCCTCGGCCTGCGGCTCCCCCAGGCTCCGGCGCCCTACGAGCTCGCGATGGTCAACCTGGTCCGCGACCCTCGCGGCGTGGCCTACTCGTGGTCCAAGCGCCAGACGGCGCGTCCTCAAGCGGGCACCGCCGACGAGAAGGGCGCGCTGATGTGGAAAATCTCCGCCGAGCGCAGTGCCCTCCAATGGGCAGCGCTCCAGTCGGAGATGGAGCTGATCGGCAAGGTGGCCCGCATTCCGACCGCGCGGCTTCGCTACGAGGAGCTCGTGCGAGATCCGGCCGGGGCCGTCACGAGTCTGGCCCGTCGCCTCGGCATACCCCTCGGCCCCGACGCGCTCGATCACATCGAGGGCACCACCGTCTCGCTCACCGCCAGCCACGGGCTGTCGGGCAACCCCGGCCGGTTCACGTCCGGCTCCATCACACTGACCAGCGACGAGGCCTGGCACGAGGGGCTCTCCCGTCGCGACCGGCTCTTTGTCTCTGCCGCCACGTTGCCCTGGCTCGCGGCGTACCGTTATCCGATCCGCACCACCACGAGGAACCCTTCATGACGTCAGCAGCACCCGAACGCAACGCCGCTCTGCCCAAGGTGTCGGTGGTCGTGCCGACCCGCGGCCGCCCCGAACTCCTCCGCGAGACCGTGGCGAGCATCGTCGCGCAGGACTACGCCGGCGAGATGGAGATCCTCATCTCCCACGACCAGGAGGATCCCGACCCGACCCTGGAGACGGAGTTCACCAAGCCCGGACGCACGGTCCGCTCGGTTTCTAACGGTGGCACGCCCGGTCTGGCCGGGGGTCGCAACTTCGGGATCTCGGCCACGTCGGGAGAGATCGTGGCTAGCTGCGATGACGACGACCTGTGGCACGCGGCCAAGATCCGCAAGCAGGTCGAGCGGCTCCAGTCCGACCCCGAGCTGCTCGCGGTCGGCGCCGGAATCCGACTCTTGATGGGCGATCGCGACGTGGACTGGCCCGGTCAGTCCCCCGTCATCACCCACGAGCGGCTGCTCGGCAACCGCGTGAAGGAGTTGCACTCCTCGACGCTCTGCATGTGGCGGCGCGCCTTCGACAAGGCCGGGCTCTACGACGAGGAGCTGCCCTTCGGTTATGGCGAGGACTACGACTGGCTGCTGCGCGCCACACGCGTGGGCAAGGTGGGCGTGGTCAACGAGATCCTCGCCGACATCCGCAAGGACGTGCCGTCGTGGTTCCGGGGCAAGGCGCTCAACACCGCGGATGCCCTGCAATACATGCTCGACAAGCATGACTTCGAGAGCTACCGCCCCGGTCATGCCCGGATCCTGGGCCAGATCGCCTATGCCCGAGCCACCGCCGGAGAGCGCAAGAGCGCGATCAGCTATGCCGGCCGCGCGCTGCGGGTCTACCCGCTCGCGCCGCATGCCTGGCTCGGCCTGGTCAGCGCCACCACGGGCGTCAGCCCGCAGAGCGTGCTCGGGGTTGCGCGGAAGTTCGGACGTGGCGTTTCGTGAGCCGGCTGCCCAACTTCATCTACATCGGCCCCGATAAGGCCGGGTCGTCCTGGTTGCACGAGAAGCTGATCAAGCATCCCGAGGTCTACCTGACTCCTGCCAAGGACCTCTACTTCTTCGATCGCTACTACGACCGCGGCATGGGGTGGTACGCCGAGCAGTTCAAGGGCGTTCGCCCCGAGCACACCGTCATCGGGGAGATCTGCCAGGACTACCTGTTCCATCCCGAGGCACCGGCCCGGATTGCGGCCGAGCTCGGCCCGATCAAGACGATGGTGTCGCTGCGCGACCCGGTCGAGCGGGCGTGGTCCTCGTGGCTCTATGCCCGCAAGCACGGCATGTGGCCGGAGGACTTCCTGACCGCGCTCCACGAAGTGCCCGAACTGCTCGATCACAGCCGCTACGCGACCGGGCTGGACAACTTCGCTCGGCACTTTGATCGAGACTCGATCCACATCGCCGTCTTCGATGACCTCGGGGCGGATCCGCAACGCTTCCTCGACGACACCACCGACTTTCTCCACGTGGCCCGGCTGCCCCTGAGCGAAGAAGAGCGGCAGCCGACGCTCGCGGCAGCGTCGGCCCGCTCGGTGCGCATCGCCCATGCCATCCGGCGTACAGCGGATGTGATCCGCGAGCGCGGCGGTGCCCGAGTGATCGGGATCGTCAAGCGCAACCCCCTCGTCCATAAGGTGCTCTACCGACCGATCGACAAGGCCGCCGTCCGCCCCGACGCGGCCTCCGTCGCCTTCATCAAGGAGCAGTTGGCCGACGAGGTCGCCCGGCTGGACCGCGACTGGGGCCAAGATGTGGGAAGCCGGTGGGGCTGGTCGTGAGCACGCTGGACATCCCGGGTGATCGGGTCGATCGGTTTGAACTAGCCGACCCTTCGTGGGTGCGCCCACGCGTCCGTGGATTCCTGCTGCGCCGCCTCGATGAGTACTGGCCGCTCACGCTCTACTTCTACCTCTACCCGCTGTGGTGGGTCATCGGGCTCAGCAAGCTCATCTTGTTCTTCTTCATCTTCCCGATGCTGTGGCAACTCATGCGCCATCGCGACGTGCGGACCCCCCGCGGCTTCGGCATCTTCCTTGTCTTCTTGGTGTGGGTCTCTCTCGGCGTGTTCATGTTGTGGGTGCGCGCTCCCGGCACCGAGCCCAAGCAGGGTCTCGCGCCCCTGATCGGCTTCGGCTTCCGGGCCATGTGGTACGCCTCGGTCACCATCGCTTGCCTCTATGTCCTCAACGCCGTGCGCACGCGGCTGACCGCGGTCCGCGTCACGCGCATGCTCGCCTTCCTCTTCGTCGTCACCGCGATCGGCGGGGTGGTCGGGCTGCTCGCCCCCTCCCTCGACTTCCCCTCGCTGGTGGAGTTGTTCCTCCCCAAGCGGGCGACTCGCGCCGAGTTCTTCAACGCGTTGTTCCACCCCCGAATAGCGCTCCAATCGGAGTTCTTGGGCTACAGCCAGCCGCGGATCACCGCGCCCTTCGCCTACCCCAACACCTGGGGCAACGCCTTCGGTCTGCTCATCCCCTTCTTTATCTATGCCTGGTTCGGCCCCGACGCCGGATGGCGCCGCTATGTCGCGCCGTTCATCCTGATCGCCGCAATCCCCCCGGTGGTCTACTCCCTCAACCGGGGGCTCTGGCTCGGGCTGGGCGTCTCGCTGTTGTGGGTGGTCCTGCGTCGGCTGATGGCTGGCGACTTCCGGGCGGTCATCGTGTCCCTGTGCGCGGCCGCCGCCCTGGTGGTTGCTCTCGTGGCCACACCGCTCGGCACGATGATCGCGCTGCGCGTCTCCACCCCGCACAGCGACGACCGCCGCCAGGACACCGCGAGCGAGGTGCTGCGCACCACGTGGGAGGCCTCCCCGATCCTGGGCTACGGCGGCACCCGCCAGATGACCGGCAACTTCAACTCGATCGTCGGCGGCGTCCCCGGGTGTCATCAGTGCTCCGCACCGCCCCTGGGCACCCAGGGCTTCCTGTGGGGTTTGGTGTTCATGACCGGCTTCGTGGGAGCGATCTTGATGGTGTCGTTCTTGTTCTGGCAGTTCCAACTCAATGCCCGAAGATCGACTCCGCTCGGACTCCTCGCCTCGACCGTGATCTTGGCCAGCGGGTTCTACTTCCTGTTCTACGACTCCCTCGACGTCCCCATGCTCGTGACGATGATGACCATTGGGCTGGCGACGCGTGAGCACACCAGACCCAACCCGCTCCAGGAGCTGATCTCGTGAGCGCGCAGCAGCTGCCGAGCCAGCTGGCGGAGGTTGTCCGCGAGCTCGGCCTCTCCCCCGCCGATGCTCGGCTCTCCCGGCTCGCCGGCCCGGGCGCCCTGCTCGTACTCCCCGGTCCCCAACGCCCGCAGATGTTGGTGCCGGCCTCGCCCGCCGGAGCCGTGGTCATCGCCGAGCGCCGCGCACGCGGACGGAAGGCTCGCCTGATCAAGGGCGCGACGGCCGCCGTCCTGCGCACGGGTGCCGCCGCCTACGTGCCGCTGCCCAAGCTGCAACTGCGCGGGCCCGGACTGCGCGCGCTCGCCCAGGAGGTGTCTGGGGGGCGTTGCACGGAGGCCGCGGTTCTCTTCGGCCCCCCGCGTGCCAACCGCAAGCCGGTGCTGCGGCTGTTTGCCGACGACGGATCGACATGGGGCTACACCAAGCTCGGCGTCAACGACCTCACCGATGCGCTGGTCCTTAGCGAGGCCACCGCCCTCGACGAGGTATGGCGCCACGCCTGGAGC
>JBAQXA010000671.1:0-1907 GCA_049299195.1 Nocardioides sp. | reverse complement strand
CCGGTGGGCCGCGCGCCACGGCATACCGATCGTGCCGCGGGGGGCCGGGACCGGCCTCTCGGGCGGATCGTCGGCGGTCGACGGTGGCATCGTCGTCTGCCTCGAGCGGATGCGCGCCATCGAGATCGACACCTCGACGCGCGTCGCCATCGTCGAGCCGGGCGCGCTCAACGCCGAGGTCAAGGCCGCCGCGGCGGTGCACGGCTTGTGGTACCCCCCCGACCCGGCGTCCTTCGAGATCTGCTCGATCGGCGGCAACCTCGCCACCAACGCGGGGGGGCTGTGCTGTGTGAAGTACGGCGTCACCACCGACTACGTGCTCGGGCTCGACGTCGTCTTGGCCGACGGTCGGCTCGTGCGGTTGGGCGGCAAGCGGATCAAGGACGTCGCCGGGCTGAGCCTGGTCAAGCTCTTCGTGGGCAGCGAAGGAACGCTCGGCATCATCACCCGGGCGCTGCTGCGGCTTGTGCCCGCGCAGCCGCCGCGCTCGACGATGGTTGCGACCTTCCCCACGGTCAGCGCCGCCGCGGCTTCGGTCGTCGAGATCGGTGCGACCCTGCGCGCCTCGATGATGGAGTTGATGGACAACACGACGATCAACGCCGTCGAGGACTTCCAGCCCATGGGGCTCGATCGCACGGCCGGAGCCTTGCTGTTGGCCCAGTCAGATGCCCCAGGCGGCGCCCGCGAGAGCGAGATCGCGGCGATGGCCGCCGTGTGCGAGGCGCAGGGGGCGATCGAGGTCTTCGTGACCGACGACCCCGAGGAGGGCGACCTGTTTGTGCAGGCCCGACGACTCGTCTTTCCGGCGGTCGAAGCCCGCGGGGCCACCATGCACGAAGACGTCGGCGCGCCCGTGCCGCTCCTGCCAGACCTGCTGGCCGCGGTCGCGCGCGTCGCGGCGGCATACGACCTGGAGATCCCGGTCGTCGCCCACGCCGGCGACGGCAACACCCACCCGATCATCGTCTACGACGCCACCGACCCGGCGGCCGAAAGCCGCGCGGTCGAGGCTTTCGCGGAGATCATGACCGAGGCGATCCGCCTCGGCGGGACGATCACCGGCGAACACGGCGTGGGCCGCGCCAAAAAGCTCGCCCTGCCCGATCAGCTCGGCCCCGATGTCATGGAGCTCAACCACCGCATCAAGCACGCCCTCGACCCCACCGCCCTCCTCAACCCCGGCGTCATGTGGTGATCGCCGGAGGGGCTGTCGGATTCCCCGGTTGGCCGTGAAATTGCCCGGCTAGCAGGCAAAACTTCCCGGGCTAAGCGCCAGGATTGCCTGCTCGGTGTTACGGCAGTGACTGATGAGGTATGCCGCCCTCCGCGGCCGCCCCGGGCCAGTCCAGGCAGGTGGGGGTCGGGGCTAGGTGTCACCGCGGCGCCGCCCGCTCGCACCCGGGTTAGCGACCACTAACCTTGGCGCCATGAGGCGCCGCGACCAGATCCTGCAAGAGGCCGCCCGCCTGTTTGCCGCCTCCGGTTTCCACGGCGTCAGCGTGGCCGACATCGGCGCGGCCTGCGGGATCTCCGGCCCGGCGCTCTACAAGCACTTCGTGAGCAAGGAAGCGATGCTCGCCCAAATGCTCGTCGCCGCGAGCGAGGTCCTGCTCGCCGAGGGGCGCGCGCGGATCGCCGCGCACCCCACCCCCGCCGAGGCGCTCGGCGCGCTAATCGAGTGGCACGTCGGCTACGCGCTACGCGAGCGGCCGTTGATCGTCGTCCAGGACCGCGACTGGCAGTCGCTCGCCCCCGAGGCGCGCGTCCAGGTGCGCGATCTCCAGCGGGCGTATGTCGAGTTGTGGGCGGGTCAACTCCGCACGCGGGACGCGGGGCTCGACGAGGCGACGTCGCGGGCGCTCGCCCAGGCCGGCTTCGGCCTGATGAACTCCACCCCCCGGGCC
>JBAQXA010000670.1:0-2885 GCA_049299195.1 Nocardioides sp. | reverse complement strand
ATCGAGCGGATCGGCTCAGGCTGCCGGCTCGAAGCGCGCGGCAACCCCTCGCGAGCGAGAAACCAGGACTCGAAGACCCGATCGTGGCGCTCCAGATCGTCCGGGCCGGCGCAGAGTGTCGCCCGTCCGGCCAGCAGCGTCGCGCGCGGATCACCCAGGTCGAGCTGGGCGACGGCAGCGAGATAACTCTGCGCGCGGTCTTGGGTGACGGGCACCCCGGCTGCGCGCAGCGCGCGGGTGAACCCGAGCAGCAGGGCCTCAGGGGGGTTCCTCCACTCGGCGCTGGGGGCGGCCGGCTCCGGGGTCATCCGGCGAGCATCCGATCGATCGCATGCTTGACCCGCTCGGAGTCCTCGCGGTACTTCATCAGCGCGCCCAACGAGCGGGCCGCAGTCTCCAGGTCGAGCTCGACCGCACCCAGCCGCTCCAACGCCCGGGCCCAGTCGAGGGTCTCGGCCACGCCGGGAGGCTTGAGGAGATCGGCCTCGCCGCGCAGCCGTTGCACCGTGTTGACCACCTGTTCGGCCAGCCGCTCGGGCACCTCAGGCAGCCGGGACCGGACGATCGCCAGCTCGCGCTCGAGCCCGGGGTGGTCGATCCAGTGGTAGAGGCAGCGCCGCTTGAGCGCGTCGTGAAGCTCGCGGGTGCGGTTGGAGGTGAGGACGACGATCGGCGGCGTCTCCGCCCGCACGGTGCCGAGCTCGGGGATGGTCACCTGGTAGGTCGAGAGGACCTCAAGCAGGAACGCCTCGAACTCGTCATCGGCCCGGTCCACCTCGTCGACAAGCAGCACGGCGGGGCTCTCGCGAAGCGCGGCCAGGACCGGGCGCGCGAGCAGGAAGCGCTCGTCATACATCCCCTGCTCGGCGGTCTCGACGTCGACACCGCCGGCGGCCTCCAGCGCGCGCAGATGCAGGATCTGGCGCGGGAAGTCCCAGTCGTAGAGTGCTTGGGAGGCATCGATGCCCTCGTAGCACTGCAGCCGGATCAGCGGCAGCTCCAACCCCTCCGCCAAGGCTTCGGCCAGCGCCGTCTTGCCGGTGCCCGGCTCACCCTCAAGCAGGAGCGGGCGGCCCATCGCCAGCGCGAGGTAGGTGACCGTCGCCAGCGCGTCGTCGCCCACGTAGCCGGTGGCCGCGAGCCGCGCGCCGACCTCTGCGGGGGTGGTCGGGGCGGTCGGCAGTCGCGTCTCGGTGCGGGGATCCTCGGCCATGGCGGGAGGATACTTCCGCGAGGTTGTCGTCTGGTTGGCCCGAGCGCGCCCTGCCCTCCCGCCTACCGGGCCCCCCTCCCCCGTCTACCGCGGTGCTGGTGCACTTTTTGGGGTGTCCCAACGCCTGTGAAGTGGTTCCAGCCCCGCGGCAGACGGGCACGGGGCTCTGGCCCCGGTCCCCCCGGCACCTCAGAGCCGCGTGTCGCGATCGGCGCCCGTTGCCAGGTCGCCGCACTCGATGAGCTCGACCTCGCCCGCATGATCGGCGAGGTAGGTCTTGGCGCCGACGTCACCGGCCGCGGTCGCGAGCACCCCCGACCAATGAGCCCTCCCGAGCAGCACCGGATGCCCCGGCACTCCGGCGTACGCCGCTCGCCGCAGCGTCTGCTCCCCTGCGTCGGCGACCACGCGGGTCACCACCGCGCCGTCAACGTCGGGCAGATCGACGAGCGTCACGATCGCCGCGACCGACGCTGGATCGGTGGCTGCGACGTGGCCCAGCCCCCGGCGCAGCGAAACGCCCATCCCCTCCGCCCAATCGGTGGCCAGCACCCGACCTACCGACATGGGCAGGAGCGCGGCCGCTTCCTCGGCGGCCGCGCCCAAGACCACGGTGATCCGCTCACAGGGTCGCAGCGAAACGACGGCTCGCAGCAACCACGACGTCCCGTCGGGATCTCGGGCGAGCGCCTTCGGTCCACCAAAGCGTCGCCCCTCCCCCGCCGCGAGCAGGATCCCGTGGACTCCCATCAGCTGGCGAACGCCTCGGCATACATCTGGGCCATCTCCGCGGAGTGCGGCGCGGACAGGCCGCACATCGTGACGGAGCCCTCGATGGCAGTCACGAGATAGCGGCCGCCGTCCTCGAACTCGACCCCGGAGAGCACCTGGCGCATGGATTCCGAGGGACCGGTGACCTCGACGGTCTCGGCATCGTCGCCGCCGAGGTACCACTTGGTGACCTCGAGGGTGACGCTCTCGCCGTCTATCGAGGTGACGGTGCCCTCAAACGCGATGTCGGCCTGCTGGAGGAACTCGACGCTCGGGACGGCGCACTTGCCGAGCGATGCATCTGGCACCGTCAGCTCGATGCTCGGTGCGGCGGCCGGTGGGGTCGGCTCGCTGCCGCCGTTGATCAGGTTGAGGACGCCGATCGCGGCGATCCCGGCGACCGCAGCCGCGACGAGCACCGGCAACCAGCGGCGGTTGCCTGTGGATGGGGCGGTTGAGGGCGCGTTCGCCGGGCTTGTGGTCCCCGCGTCCGGCATGGTCGAGTCGGATTGGGCTGACTGATCGTTGTTCATGGTCTCCTCCACGATCCGGGCCACCCACTGTGGGTCGGCCGGTGGCAGGGAAGACGCCGGGTCGGCGGCCCGAAGTCGGGCTGCGAGCTCATCGAACTCATCCATCGGTGTCTCCCTTCACCTGTTCATGTCCGGCTGGGTCGGCGTTCTTTCGCAGTTCGTCCGCCAATTTCTGCTTGGCCCGGTGGAGGCGCAGGCTGACGGCGTTGGGACTGATGCCGAGCACCTCGGCGATCTCGCGGGGGGCGAGCTCCTCCCAGGCCCACAGGCGGAGCAACTCGGCCTCGTCGGCCCCGAGGCGGGCGAGGGCCTCGCCGATCGCGGGGTCGGCTGCGGTGACCGGGGCTAGCTCGAGGGGTGGGTCCAGG
>JBAQXA010000669.1:0-1872 GCA_049299195.1 Nocardioides sp. | reverse complement strand
CACCAAACCGGCGCGCGAACCCCGCCCCCGGCGGGCTCGCCGCGGCGCACCCACGCACGCGATCGTCACCGAGGGCTCCAACCTCGGCGCCACTGCCTCCCTGAGCGATGCACCACTCCTCATCGGGCGCGGCACCGATGCGGCGATCCGGCTCGACGACGACTACGCCTCCACCCGGCACGCGCGCATCGCCGCCTCGGGAGATCAGTGGTTCATCGAAGACCTCGGCTCCACCAACGGCACCTACCTCGGCAACACCCGGATCACCCAGCCCACGACCATCGCGGCGGGTGCCCAGATCCGAATCGGCAAGACCATCATCGAGTTGAGGAAGTGACCGCGTGAGCGAAGTTTCCTCCGCCTCCGGGGCAGCCCCTCCGCCCGAGCCCCAGCCGATGGAAGCGACCGGCGACCACACCGCCGAGTTCACCGCGGCCCCCTTCTGCCTCGACTTCGCCGCCGTCTCCGACGTCGGCCGGGTCCGCAAAAACAACCAAGACAGTGGGTATGCCGGACCGTGGCTGCTGAGCGTCTGTGACGGGGTGGGCGGCGCCGTCGGTGGCGACATCGCCTCGGCAACCGCCATCGGGGCCATTCGCACCCTCGATCACCAACCCGTGGGGGACCTACTCGGCCAGGTCGAGGCAGCCCTGATCGAGGCCCACCAGCAGATCGGCGCCCTCGTCGAGGCGCGGCCGGCCCTCGCCGGGACCAGCACCACCGCCGTCGTCGCCCTCTTTGATGGCCACCAACTCGCCTTCGGGCACATCGGCGACTCGCGGGCCTACCTGTTGCGCGGTGGCCTGATCATGCAACTCACCCACGACCACACGTTTGTGCAGACCCTCATCGACGAAGGCCGGATCACCGAAGAGGACGCCAAGACCCACCCCCACCGCAACCTCATCCTGCGTGCCCTCGACAGCGCCCACGACGTCGACCCAGACCTCTTCCTCGTCGACCTCGCCATCGGTGACCGGGTGCTGGTGTGCAGCGACGGCGCGAGCGGCGTACTCGACGAAGCGCGCCTGACCGACATCCTCTCCGGCGGCTCCGCCGACTTCGCCGCGACCGAACTCGTCCGCGCCAGCCTCGAGGCGGGCTCGACCGACAACGTCACCTGCGTCGTCGCCGACGTGTTGCCGATCGATGTCACCACGCCTCCTCGGGCGCGCCCGGCCCAAGTGGTCGGCTCCGCCGCCCACGAGCCCACCCATGCCGCGATCGACACCGGCGAGCGCCGCCGCAGCTTCCTCGGCCACCGCTCCGGCGATACCGGTGAACTGCCCGCGGTGTCGGCCCCCGCGATCAAGACCAAGGCGCCCGGCCGAGGGCGGGGGCGCGCACCCGAGCTCCCCGACCTGCCCGCGGACATCGGCTACGCGATCCCGAGCGACCCCCTCGACGTCGAGGCCGCCCGCTATGCGCCGCGCCCCCCGCGCCGGTTCATCTGGCTGCGGCGTGCCCTGGCCACGCTCATGGCCTTCGGGGCGATCTGGATCGTGGGCGCGGCGGCCTACTCCTGGAGTCAGCAGCAGTTCTTCGTCGGCGTCGACGGCGACCAGGTCGTCGTCTATCGCGGGGTCAACTACGCGCTGCCCGGCTTCGACCTCAAGACGGTCTATGAGAGCACCGATCTGACCCTCGATCGGCTGGCCGAGTTCGACGCCGACCGCGTCCGCGCCGGCATCGCGACCCCCAGTCTCGACGTGGCCCGCGTGACCATCGACGGCCTGGCCAAGGAGGCCCGCCCGAGCGAGCCCACCACCGCAGGCGGCTGACGGTGGCCGACCTCGCCATGCCACGCACCCCCGCCCCGGGCGCGCTGATGGGCTTCGTCCATCGCCGCCGCCACGGTGCCGAGTTGTTCTT
>JBAQXA010000668.1:0-5322 GCA_049299195.1 Nocardioides sp. | reverse complement strand
CCTCCAGGGCGTCGTCCTCCGAGGCGAAACCGGTCGTGGCGTCGCACGTGCGAGCGGCCGCGATCAACTCCAACGCGAGGTATGCCGCGGGGGAGCGGCCCCCGGTCTTGGCATCGGCGATCGCCCGGCCGCGAGCCAGTGCGGCGTCATACGCCTCACCGCGATCGATCGCGGGGCGCTCGACGGTGACGGCACCGCTGAGGACCTGGCCCGCCCAGAGCAGCGAGCGCTCGAGGTAGTCCACGCCGCTGAAGCACGCGTCGGCAAGACCGAACTCGTAGGCCTGCTTGCCGCTCAGCGTGCGGCCCTGGTTGAGCGGGTTCTCCAGGATCAGGGTGATGGCCTTGTCGGCGCCCACCAGGTTGGGGACGAGCCACGCGCCACCCCAGCCAGGAACCAACCCGAGCATGACCTCGGGCAGGCCCACGGCCGCGGCGGTGTCGAGCACGGTGCGGTAGGTGCAGTGCAGGGCCACCTCCAGGCCGCCACCCAGCGCGAGCCCGTTGATGAACCCGAAGCTCGGCTTGCCACCTTCGCGCAGCTTGCGGAAGACCGCGTGGCCGAGTTCGGCCACGATCCGCACCCCGTCAGGCCCCGAGGCCGCGATGGTCGTGAGATCGGCCCCGGCAGCGAGGATGAAGGGCTTGCCGGTCACGCCGATCGCGTCGATGGAGTCGTCGGCCAGGGCCTCGTGGATCGCCGCATTGAGCCCCAGCAGCGACCGGGCGCCGAAGGTGTTGGGCCGGGTGTGGTCCTCGCCGTTGTCGAGGGTGATCAGGCCGAAGCCGATGGTGTCGGTGCCGACTCCAGTCGGGAGGCTGATCCGGCGCAAGGTCGCGGTCGTGACCCGCTCGGCGTCGGAGGTGATCGCCTCGGCGCGTGCGAGCAGGGCGCTGATATCGGTCGTCTGGGCGCTCATCAGGCGGCCTCTCCTTCGGTGGTGCCCGCGTAGTGGGGGTTCTCCCAGATGACCGTGCCGCCCATGCCGATGCCGATACACATCGTGGTCAGCCCGTAACGCACCTCCGGGCGCGCCTCAAACTGGGCAGCCAACTGGTTCATCAGCCGAATCCCGGACGACGCCAGCGGGTGCCCCATCGCAATGGCTCCGCCATAGGGGTTGACCCGCGGATCGTCTTCGGCGATGCCGAAGTGGTCGAGGAAGGCCAGCACCTGCACCGCGAACGCCTCGTTGACCTCGAAGGCACCGATGTCGTCGATGGTCAGCCCGGCCTTGGCGAGCGCGGCCTCGGTCGAGGGGATCGGCCCGGCACCCATGACCTCGGGAGCCACGCCGGCGAAGGCCCAGTTGACCAGGCGCATCTTGATCGAGAGGCCCAGCTCGCGGGCGGTCTCCTCGTCGGCGAGCAGGCACGCGGTGGCGCCGTCGTTGATGCCCGACGCATTGCCCGCGGTCACGTTGCCGTGGGGCCGGAAGGGAGTCTTGAGGCCGGCGAGTGAGTCCATCGTCGTCGCGGGGCGAGGCCCTTCGTCGGTGGTCGCGAGTCCCCAACCGAGCTCGGCCGAGCGCGTGGCGATCGGCACGAGATCGGGCTGGATGACGCCCGCCTGGTATGCCGCGGCGGTGCGCTGCTGGGAGCGCACGGCGTAGGCATCGCAGCGCTCCTTGGTGATCGCGGGGTAGCGGTCGTGGAGGTTTTCGGCGGTCATGCCCATGATCAGCGCATCGGTGTCAACGAGCCGCTCGGCCACGATGCGGGGGTTGGGGTCGACGCCTTCGCCCATGGGGTGGCGGCCCATGTGCTCTACGCCGCCGGCGACCGCGACGTCATACGCCCCGACGGCGATGCCGGAGGCCGTGGTGGTGACCGCCGTCATGGCGCCGGCACACATGCGGTCGATCGCGAAGCCGGGCACGCTTTGCGGCAGACCGGCCAGGAGCGCCGCCGTGCGGCCGATGGTGAGGCCCTGGTCGCCGATCTGAGTCGTCGCCGCGACGGCAACCTCGCCGACCCGCTCCTTGGGCAGGTCGGGGTTGCGCTGCAACAACTCCGCGATGCATTTGATGACGAGATCGTCGGCGCGCGTCTCGGCGTACTGGCCCTTGGCCTTGCCGAACGGGGTGCGGACACCGTCGACAAAGACGACCTCTCGCAGCTGGCGCGGTGGGCGGGGTTCAGCGGCCACGGTGGATCCTCTCGGTCGGGCGATTGCGCTCTGAGGTTACCCGACGGTAACCAGTGCGTGGAACCCGCGTCGGCGTGGTGGACATCACCATTGCCCACGTGGCGAAGGCGGCGGGCAAGGCGGTGGGGAATATCGTGGGCGCAGGTGTTGCTCGGTCCCGGGCACGCTCGGGCAGGCACATCAGTCGGTGCGCATCAGTCGGGGCACGCGACACACGCGACACGAACAGCGAAAGGGGGAAGCCGTGGCCAAGTTGGTCCATATCGTCGATGACGTTCCGGAGCTGGCCGATCACACGGGTGGTCTCAGCATGGTGGTCACCCTCGATGGCTTCCTCGATGCCGGACAGGTAGCGGTCCTGGCGGCCACCGCGATGCACGAAGGCTCCTCGGAGGGGCGCGTCGTCGCGACCTTCGATGTCGATCAGCTGCACGACTATCGGGCCCGGCGTCCCGCGATGTCCTTCATCCGCGACCACTACGCCGACTACGACGCGCCGCGCCTGGTGGTGCGGCTGCTGCGTGATGCGGCCGGTCACCCGTTCCTGCTCATGCATGGCCCAGAGCCGGACAACCGGTGGGAGGGGTTTATCGCCGCGGTGCGCGAAGTCGTGGAGCGGTTCGGTGTCACCAAGGTCATCGGGATGGGCTCGGTGCCGATGGCGGTGCCGCATACGCGTCCGCTGCAGATCACCCCGCACGCAAACGCCCGCCACCTGTTGACCGGCGAATCCCGGTGGAGCGGCGAACTCCGGATCCCCTCGAGCGCTCAAGCGCTGCTGGAGATGCGCTTGGGGGAGTGGGGGCACGAGGCGATGGGTTTCGTCGCCCACGTGCCGCACTACCTCGCGCAGCTCGCCTATCCGCAGGCGGCGGTGCCGATGGTGAACGAGGTGGAGCGAGCGGCCGGGATCCTCATCGACACGACCGCGCTGCGCGAAGCCGCCGATCACAGCGAGCAGGAGTTGGCGCGCCAGCTGGAGAACAACGAGGAGGTGCGTGAGGTCGTCGCCGGGCTGGAGCAGCAGTACGACGCCTTCGAGCGCGCTCAGGGCTCCTCGCTGCTCGCGCAAGACGCGGAGCTCCCCACCGGGGAGGAGATCGGCCAGCTCTTCGAGCAGTTCCTCGCCGGTCTCGATGGACCAGAGGCTCCGGAGGCCGACCCGGGCTCCGGCCGCGGCGTCCTACCCGACTAAGACAGGCCGCGGCCGGCCGTTTGCGGCCAGCCAGACTTGCGGCAAGCCACAGCGCGGCCGGCCCACGCGGCCGGTCCCACGACGAAAGGGAGCCCGTTGCCCGGGACCATCCAGGAACTGATCGGCCTGTTCGATCTCGAGGTGCTCGACGTCAACCTCTTCCGCGGCACCCAGCCGAGCACCGGTCTGCCCCGAGTCTTTGGCGGGCAGGTGGCTGCCCAGGCGCTGGTTGCCGCGACCAATACCGCGACCGAGGGGTTTGTAGCGCACTCGCTGCACTCCTACTTCCTGTTGCCGGGCGACCCGGAGGTGCCGATCGTTTACGACGTCGAGCGGCTGCGCGATGGTCGCTCGTTCGGCACCCGGCGTGTGGTGGCTCGGCAGCACGGCCGGCCGATCTACTACCAGACGGTCAACTTCCAGAAGCCTGAGTCGGGGCTGGAGCACCAAGACGTCATGCCCGAAGGTCTCGGCCCGGAGGAGAGCCTGTCGATGGCCGACATCCTGCGGATGCGCGGCGTCAGCGGGGCCGAGCGCTGGGAGCGCGAGTGGGCCGCCTTGGATGTGCGCTACGCCGGCACCTCCACCATCGGGCTCCCCGAAGATCCGGAGCACCCGGCCCGCGCGCGGATCTGGATGCGGGTGGCAGGCACGCTTCCTGACGAGGCGATTGCGCATCAGGCTGCGTTTACCTATGCCAGCGACCTGACCTTGTTGGGGGCAAGCTTGCTCCCACACGGCGTCAACCTGGCCAGCCCCGGCATGCAGATCGCCTCCCTTGACCACTCCATTTGGTTCCACCAGCCCTTTGCGGCCGACAAGTGGTGGCTCTATGACCAGGTCTCCCCGGTGGCCCACGGCGGACGTGGCTTGGCCCTGGCCCGCGTGTTCACCCAGGACGGGACGCTCGTGGCCACCACCGCTCAGGAGGGGCTGATCCGCCGGCGCGATTGAGGCCGGGTCTCGCAGCGCTTAGCGCAGCAGGGCGCGCACGTCGTCGATCGTGTCGGCCTCGTCGGCGCTCTTGTCGTCTCGATAGCGAATGACGCGGGCGAACCGCAGCGCCACCCCGCCGGGGTAGCGCGTCGAGCGTTGGAGGCCATCGAAGGCGATCTCGACCACCTGCTCGGGGCGCACGGTGACCACCCAGTCGGTGCGCTCGGTCGCGAGCTCGGTGAACCTCTCGGTCTGCCACCGCAGCATCTCGTCGGTCATCCCCTTAAACGTCTTGCCGAGCATGACGAAGCCGCCCGTCTCGGGGTCACGTGCGCCGAGGTGGATGTTGGAGAGCCATCCGCGCCTGCGTCCGGAGCCCTCTTCGATGGCAAGCACCACGAGGTCGAGGGTGTGCACGGGCTTCACCTTGACCCAGGCTGCACCCCGGCGCCCCGCGTCATACGGCGCGGAGGGGTCCTTGACAATGACGCCTTCGTGGCCGGCCCCGAGGGTGCGGGCGAGGAAGTCGGCGGCTTGGCTGGGGTCTGCCGTCTTGAGTCTTGTGACGCGGTGGCGCTCAGGCACGATCCGGTCGAGGGCGGCGAGGCGCACCGAGGTGGGGGAGTCGAGGTAGTCGGTGCCGTCGGCGTGCAGCAGATCGAAGAAGTACGGCGTGATGCGTGCGGTCGCCTTCGGCGATCCGGCTTGGGTGGCGGTGCGCGAGGCCGTCTCCTGGAAGGCTCGCGGCCGGCCATCGTCGCCGAGCGCCAGGGCCTCGCCGTCGAGGATCAGCCGCTCGGCCGGGAGCGCCCTCACCACCGCGACCACCTCGGGGAGCCGGGCGGTGATGTCGTCGAGGCTGCGGGTCACCAGGAGCACCTGATCGCCGTCCTTGTGTGCCTGGATGCGGATGCCGTCGAGCTTGGCGTCGATGATCACCGACCCTTGCCCCTCGTCGGGGGTGCCCAGGCCGGCGTTCGCCAGGGCCGCGTCGAGGTCGGGGGCGGCCGAAGCCAGCATCGGAAGGATCGGCTGCCCCACCC
>JBAQXA010000667.1:0-1534 GCA_049299195.1 Nocardioides sp. | reverse complement strand
GCCCACAGGCGGCGGCCGGGATAGCGGCGGCGGGCGGCGGCCAGCGTGGCCCGGATTTCCGTCGGGTGGTGGGCGTAATCATCGATGACCGTCACGCCGCCGGCCTCGCCGATGATCTGGAAGCGCCGCTGGACGCCGCCAAAATCGGCCAATGCCCGGCAAGCCTGGGCGAAGTCGATGCCCAATTCGCGGGCCACCACCAGCGCGGCCAGCGCGTTGCGCACGTTGTGCAGCCCCGGCAGGCGCAGGCGCGCCAGCCCGACCGTCTGGCCGTCGATCTCCACCACGAAATCCGTCCCGCCCAACTGGTTGGGCCGGGCGTCGAGGGCGCGGGCCATCGGTTGCGCGCCGCCGTTTTCGCCCAGGCCATAGGTGGTGATGGGCGTGCCGGACGGCAACTCGGCGGCCAGGGCCATGGCGCCGGGATCGTCGGCGCAGAGGATGAGCCGCCCGCCGGCCGGCAACAGCGCGGCGAAGCGGCGGAAGGCATCCCGGTAGGCTTCGGCCGTGGGGAACAGGTCGGGGTGGTCGTGCTCGACGTTGGTGATGACGGCGATCTCCGGCCGCAGGCCGAGGAAGGTGTAATCGTATTCGTCGGCCTCGATGACGAAGTGCGGCCCGCGCCCGAAGCGGCCGTTGCCGCCCAGTTCGGGCAGCGTGCCGCCCACAATCACCGTCGGGTCCAGGCCGGCGGCCAGCAGGATGTGGGCGATGAGGCCGGTGGTCGTCGTCTTGCCGTGCGAACCGGCCACGGCGATGCCGGTCGTGCCCAGCATCAATTGGCCCAGCAGATCGGCCCGCTTCAGCACGGGGATGCCGCGGGACAGCGCCGCCGTCCATTCCGGGTTGGTCGGGGGCACGGCCGAGGAGATGACGACCAGTTCCGCGTCGTCGATGTGTTCGGCGGCGTGGCCGTCATAGACCACCACACCCTCGGCGGCCAGCGCCTCGGTCTGGGCGTTGGCCTGCAAGTCGGAGCCGGAGACGCGCAGACCACGCCCCAGCAAGACGCGGGCGATGGCCGACATGCCGGCCCCGCCGATGCCCACAATGTGGACGCGCCTTCCGGGTGTGATCTGAACGGTCATGGCTTCCGTCGCAAGTGATTGGGCCATTCGTTTATACCAGTACCACCAGCACAAAGATAACCACGCCTACCAGCAGCAAGGGCAAAATGTAGGGCGATTGCGTCAGAAACGGGATGGGCAGATTGTCGATGATTGTCGCGATGTCCGACGCGGGCCGGGAGATGCGCGCCGGATCAAACGGATAGGGAATATCCGACGTGAAGCGTACCCACTTGCTGGCTTCGACAAGCTGGAACTCCAGGAAAGACCAGATCGAACCGATGATGAGCCAGCCGTTGAGGCCGCCCACCAGAAAGCCCAACACCTTATCGGTGATGTTGTCGTGCCGAGTCAGTCGCGCGCCCACGCTGCTGCGGGCCAGCGCCGGCCCCTGATAGCCGAAGAAGGCCAGGGACAACAGGAAAGCCGACATCACCGCGAATTCCCAGCGGCGTGCGTCGTCCGTC
>JBAQXA010000666.1:0-9541 GCA_049299195.1 Nocardioides sp. | reverse complement strand
GTGCCGCGCCGAGCGGCATCGACCACGCGACATCGGGCGCCTCGTCGGTGCCTCCGGCGATCTCCAGCGAGCCGCCGCCGATGTCGAAGACCGCGAGGCGGCCGGCCGACCAGCCAAACCAGCGCCGGACGGCAAGGAAGGTCAGTCGCGCTTCGTCTTCGCCGGAGAGCACCTCCAGGCGGACGCCCGTCTGATCGAGGACCGCCGCCAGGACCCGGTCGGAGTTGCCGGCGTCACGCACCGCGGAGGTGGCGAAGCCGAGCATCTCCTCGCACCCCTTGTCCTCGGCCACGCGGACCGCCTGGGCGCAGAAGTCGACCAGTGCGTCCACGCCGGTCTGCGAGACGTCACCGGAGGCGTCGAGGTGCTCGGCGAGCCGCAGTGGCTCCTTGTAGGAGTACGCCGGCAGGGGCGCCGCGCCCGCGTGGCCGTCGACGACCAGCAGATGTCCGGTGTTGGAGCCGATGTCCAAGACGCCAAGACGCATGGCGCCAAACGTACCCGTGAGGCTCGGCACGCGTCGCGGAACCCGACCTGCCACGAGACCCACGCGAGGCATCCACCCGGCGCGTTAGGCTGAGGCTGCCGGACGGAAGAGAGACGACATGGGCGAGGTGGCGCTGGATTTCCCCCGGCTCTGGATCGAGTTCCCAGACCCAGACGCTCCTCGCGATTCGGCCCCCCACCAGGTCTTCCGCTGCGACGTGACCTGGCTGACCTCCAACTACGAGTGCATCTTTGGGCGCGGCTGCCACGGCATCCTGCAGAGCTCACCCGAAGCCGGCTGCTGCACCCTCGGCGCCCACTTCGCCGACAAGACCGACGAGGCCCGGGTGGCCACCCACGTCGCCAGGCTGAGCCCGGAGCAATGGCAACTGCGGCCCCATCGGCGCGCGCGGTTGGCCCGCGCGGACTGGGTCGAGGTCGACGCCGAGGGCTCCCGCACCACCCGTGTGATCGACGCTGAGGGCGAGCGCGCCTGCATCTTCCACAACCGTCGGGGGTATGCCGGCGGCTACGGCTGTGCCCTCCACCTGCTGGCTCTGCGCGACGGCGAGGACCCGATCCGGACGAAGCCGGACGTCTGCTGGCAGCTGCCGCTGCGGCGTACGTATCGCGATGTCGAGCGCCCCGACGGCAGCACCTACCTCGAGGTCTCCATCGGCGAATACGACCGGCGCGGCTGGGGTGCCGGCGGTGTGGACCTGGACTGGTATTGCACCGGCTCGCCCGAAGCACGGGTCGGCGCCGAGCCGATCTATGTGAGCCTCGCGGCCGAACTCACCGAGCTGATCGGCGCCGCGGCCTACGCCGAACTGGCTCGCCACTGCACGCAGATTCTGGATGCCGGCACCAGCAGCCGACCCGGGAGCCCGGTGGCGCCGCACCCCGCCGACGGTTCTTGATCGGCGTCAGCACAGCCCGGAGCGAGCCGAAAAGCGACCCCACTGTCTGAAGAAGTCAACGCCTCGTTCACAATCTGTGCATGCGCCTCGATCACGTATCGTTCGCAGCCGGCCCCGATGGGTTGGCTGGCACGGCCCGGCGCATCGGCGGGCTCCTCGGAGCGGAGTTCACCGATGGGGGCATCCATCCGCGGTTTGGCACCCGCAACATGATTCTGCCGCTGACCGAAGGCACCTACTTCGAGATCGTGGAGGTCCTTGACCACCCCGCCTCGGACAAGGCGCCGTTTGGTCAGGCGGTCCGCGCACGCTCGGCAGCGGGCGGCGGCTGGCTCGGATGGGTCGTCTCGGTCGACGATCTGGCCGCACTGGAGACCCGCTTGGGCCGCGAAAGCGCCCCCGGCAACCGGCGGCGTCCCGACGGCACCGAGCTCTCGTGGCGGCAGATCGGGGTCAACGGCCTGCTGTCCGACCCGCAACTGCCGTTCTTCATCCACTGGGACATCCCCAGCGAGCTGCACCCGAGTGCGCGCTCGACCGGCGACTTCTCGCTCGCTTGCCTTGAGATCGCCGGCGACCCGCAGCGCGTCAGCGAGTGGCTTGGCGAGAGCGTCGAGTCGCCGCTGGAGGACGTCAAGGTCGAGTGGGTGGCCCACAACGGCACCCCCGGCATCATCGCGGCCCACTTCCAGACCCCGGGCGGCCTGGTCCGCATCTGAGGTCGGATGCCACACCCGAGTCGTCGATGAGCCTCGCCGGGACTCGCCCCAGCCCCAACATCTGGCAGCACCCCGCGACCTACGAGACCGAAAACCGAGCCTTCGACCCCGAGCGCCTCGTCGAAGCGGCGATGCGGTCGGTCCGTGACTGGGCCGATCTGGTCCTCCTCGACCTCGGTTGCGGGTCGGGCTTCCACCTGCCGCGCTGGGCCGAAGCGGCAGCCCGGGTGTACGGCGTGGAGCCGCACCTGCCGCTCGTCTCGCTCGCCCAGCGCCGCACCCGCCGATTGAGTCACGTCGATGTGCTGCGCGGAACCGCCCAAGACATCCCCCTGCCCGACGCCTCGGTCGACGTGATGCACGCACGCTGGGCCTACTTCTTCGGACCCGGCTGCGAGCCAGGGCTCGCCGAGTTGGACCGCGTCATGCGTCGCGGCGGGGTGGGGTTCGTGATCGACAACGACTCCAGCCGATCGACCTTCGGCCGCTGGTTCCGGCGGGGCTATCCAAAGGTGCCCGCTGCCGATGACGTGGAGAAGTTCTGGTCCCTGCACGGGTGGCAGCGGCAGCCGGTGCTCACGCGGTGGGCCTTCGACTCGTGCGCAGACCTCGAAGCGGTCGTGCGCTTGGAGCTGCCGCCGGAGGCCGCGGAGGCCGCGCTGGCCGAGCAGGCGACCCGCGGCGACAGTCCCCTGGAGATCGACTACGCGGTCAACGTGTGGTGGCGGCGCTACTGACCGAGCACACGGATGATGCCGGGCCGCGAGCCGAGGTGTCGGGCGTCAGCCCAGGTGCTTGAGGGCCTCGCGGCGGCTCAGTCCACTCAGTTGCTCGGCGTGGTCGGCGACGAAGCGGCGCACCCAGTCGGGGTCGGTGCGGGCGTGCTCGCGCAACGCCCAGCCGATCGCCTTGCGCAGGAAAAACTCGCGCTCAAACGCGGTCCCCTGCAGCCGCGGCTCGAGGTTGGCTTCGATCGCATAGGTGAGCAACTCGAGATCGGCGCGGTCGCCGGCGCCGAGGTTGCTGAGGATCGCCGTACGCCGCAGCCACAGGTTGTCGCAGGTCGCCCACGCGATCAGCACGGGCCGGACTGCAGCACCCTCCCCCGCGTCGTCGGCCCCGGCAGCGCCCTCCCCGGCCACCCCGGCCCCGGCATCGCTGGAGCGGAGCAGCGGCCCCACGAGGTGGGAGGCGGTCTCGTCGACGACGTCCCACCACGCCCCGGCGACGATCAGGTGCCGCCAGAGCAGCAGCGCGTCCGCGTCGCGGAAGTGCCGGTAGGCCGGTCGCCGGGCGATCGCGAGAGCGGCGTACCACTCCTCCCGATGGGTCGCCTGGTCCCACAGCGTCCGGATCGCGGCCTCCCAATCGCGGCGATCCAGCGGAGGCGTGAGAGCGAGGACCGAGCGCACCTCGCGGCGTACGTCGCCAGTGCTCAGGCCCCAATAGGGCAGCGCCGACTTCATGTAGCGCTGCTGGGCCACCGCCCGCTCGGGGTCCCCTGCAGCGGCGAGCCGCTCGCGGATCGCGGCCACCAGATCGCCCACTGTGGAGGTGCCCACCTCAGAGCAGACCCTCGGCCTCCAAGAACGCCTTGGCAACGTCGGCGGGCTTGGCCCGATCGACCGACACCTGGCCGTTGAGTTCGGTGAGCTTCTCGGTGGTGAGCGCGGCCATCAGTTGCTCCAGCGGCTGGCGCACCTCCGGGTGGGCGGTCAAGAACTCGCTGCTCACGGCCGGGACGAGGTTTTGCGCCGGCTGGATCGCCTGGTCGTCGGCGAGGAGCAGGAGCCCCTGGCTGGCCAGGGTGCCGTCGGTGGTGCTGGTCAGACCGAGTTGGGCCTCGCCGTCGATGACGGCGCGGTAGGTCTGCTCGCTGGCGAACCCGAGCGGCAGGATCTCGGTGATCTCGATGCCGTAGGTGCCCGCCAGGCCACCCTCACAGTCGGCTCGGCCCTCGCAGTCCGGGGCGGCAGCGAGCACCACCTTGGCTCCCGTGAGGTCCGAGAGAGAGGCCAGGCCACCTTGCTCCTCGGCAAAAGCCTCGGAGACGAAGAAGGCGTTGGTGTCGGTCGCTGCCGACGGGGCAAGCATCGTGATGCCCTTGTCCTCAAGGAGCGCCTGCGCGTTGGCGAGCGACTCGGCGGCATCGCTGGTGGTCAACGATTCGGCCTCGGCGCCGTTGACCGTGGTGTTGAGGTAGTCGACGACGCCGCCGACATACTCCGGCACGACGTCGACGTCGGCGGGGAAGGCCTGCATGTAGACATCGCGGGTGTCGACCAGCTTGACCTCGGGGGTGAAGCCGGCATCGGCCAAGAGTTGTTCATACATGCTGGCGACGAGAACTGCCTCAGGGAAGGCCTGCCCGGAGATCCGCACCGGCCCGAGATCGGTCGAGCCCTGCGACTCACCACCACCCGACGCCGAGTCATCCGAGCCCGAACCCCCGGTGTCGTTGGCGCAGCCGCTGACCAGCAGCGCCAGCGATGCAGCCAGCACGCTCCATCGAGTCACACGCTTCATCGGGCAGCCTCCTGAGTTCGCGGAAAGGGTCCAGCATGGCGCATCGGCGGCGCGGTGACCATGCGCGCCACCACCACGGAGCCGAGTTCCAACAGGAGCGCGACAGCGGCGACGATCACCGCGCCGGCGACACCCTTGCCGTAGTTGGAGCGGAAGAAGCCGTCGGTGATGATGCGCCCGAGACCGGGCCCCGCGACCATCGCGGCGATGGTCGCCGTCGCCCAGACCTGCACCAGAGCCAGCCGAATGCCGCTCCACACCAGAGGTGCGGCTAGGGGAAGTTCGACACTCCAGAAGCGCTGGGCCGCGCTCATCCCCATGCCGGTCGCTGCCTCCTTGATGTCGGGGGCGACCTCGCGGATGGCGACATAGGCCTGGGTCATCAGCGGTGGCAACGCGAAGGCCGCCAACGCGAGCAGCGTGGCGACTCCGGCTCGACCAAACGGGCCCGCCTCCGCGCGCCCGGGCCAGTCGGCGCTCACGAGCAGGGCGAGCAGGGCGAAGGTCGGCACCGCCCGTCCGACGCCGGCCGAGTTGAGCACCACCGTGCCGCCGCGGCCGATGTGGCCCAGCCACAGGGCCAGCGGCAGCCCGATCACCAAAGCGATCGCCAGCGCGGTCACCGTGATCAGGAGTTGCTGGCCGAGCAGACTCCAGATGCCGTCGGGTCCAGCCCAGTTGGCCGCGTCGGTGAGGTAGGCCCACGTCGCGGAGGTAATCGTCTGCTGCGCGATCATCTGAGGGCCTCCGCCGGCTGGCGCGTCCACGGCGTGGCCACGCGCTGAAGGGCCAGGATCGCCAGATCGAGGACGACGGCCAGCAGCACGCAGCCGACGGAAGCGGCGGCGAGTTCGGCCCTGAAGTTGTTGTCGACGCCGTCCTTGATCAGGTCGCCGAGACCGCCGTAGGAGACCAGCGTTCCGACCGTCGTCAACGCGACCGTGGACACCGTCGCGACGCGCAACCCTCCGAAGAGCACGGGGAGCGCCAGCGGCAACTCGACCGCGGCAAACAGTCGCGCGGGTCCGTAGCCGAGACCGCGCGCCGACTCGACCACCTCATCGGGCACCGACCGAAGTCCATCGAGAGCGCTGCGCACGAGAATCGTCAGCGAATACAACGCCAGCCCGACCACCACCGTCGTGCGGGTCAACCCCGTAAACGGGACCAGCAGCGGAAAGAGCGCCAGCGACGGTACCGTATAGAGCCCCGTGCTGAACCCGACCACCACCGATTGCAGGCGCGGCTTGCTGCGAGCCAGGAGGGCAAGGGGCAGCGCCAACGCGGCCCCGACCACCACGGCGAGGCAGGTGATCAGCAGGTGCTCGACGGTGGCCGCCCATAGCTCGTCGCCGCGGTCAATGTAGTAGCCGGTGCAGAACCATTCGTTGACCAGACGGCTGTAACAGGCTGGCCCAGCGTTGGCCGCGGCCTCCATCCCGGAGCCGACCGCAGCGTCGACAGCGTGGCCGGGTGCGGCCACGGCCGACGACAGGCTCGCTAGGGTCACGGTCATGGAGGCTACTCCCCACGACCCCCAGCCTTGGGGCGCTCAGGCGGGCGCTGCGGCATACCCCATGATCGAGCTGCGGGGAGTCGGGAAGACCTATGCCGACGGCACCCGCGCCGTCCACAACGTCACGCTGGCCGTGCCGCGCGGCACGATCTGCGCCTTGGTGGGGCCGTCTGGCTGCGGCAAGTCGACCACGCTGAAGATGATCAACCGGCTGATCGAGCCGACCAGCGGCACGATCCTCGTCGACGGCACCGACGTCGCCACCTCGGACCCGGTCGCCCTGCGCCGCCACATCGGCTATGTGATCCAGCAGGTCGGGCTCTTCCCGCATCAGACCGTGGCTCGCAACGTCGCAACCGTGCCGGTGCTGCTCGGCCGGCCGCGCGAGGAGGTGCGCGCCCGCTCCCGCGAACTCCTGGCACTCGTGGGTCTCGATCCCGCTGTGTATGCCGACCGGTATCCGCACCAGCTCTCGGGCGGGCAGCGCCAGCGAGTCGGAGTGGCCCGCGCGCTGGCTGCCGATCCGCCCGTGCTGCTGATGGATGAACCCTTCGGCGCGGTCGACCCCGTCGTGCGCGTGCGCCTGCAGGACGAGTTCTTGCGGCTGCAGCGCGACCTCGCCATCACGGTGGTGATGGTCACCCATGACATCGACGAAGCGGTGCGCATGGGTGATCGGGTCGCCATCTTCAGCTCCGCCGGTGAGTTGGTGCAGCACGACACCCCCTTGGCGGTGCTGGCCCGACCGGCGGATGGCTTCGTCGCCGACTTCGTCGGCTCCACGACGAGCCTGCGCCGGCTCGCGGTGACCCCGGTCCGTCGCGACCACGTCGAGCCGCTGGCGGGGGTCACCATGGGCGATCTCACCGCGGTGATCGAGGAGGGCGTCTCCTTGGAGGCCGCTCTCACTGCGCTCCTGGGCGGTGACCGGGCGATGGTCGGAGTTCGCGCGGGCGCCGAGTTTGTCGGCGTACTCACACCCAGCGGCATTCACCGCGCACTCAGGCAGGCGCTGGCCGAGCAGATGGCGGCGGACGCACCTCGCGGGTGAGTTAGCTCGAGCCGCGGACGACGAGCGTCGGCGGGAGCAACACCCCGGTCGGCTCGACCGGGTCTCGCCGGATCAGCGCCTCCACCGCCCGCACCACCTCACGGGCGACCTCCTCCAAGGGCTGGCGCACAGACGTGAGGCCCGGCTGGACGACCTGGGCGACCTGGGAGTCGTCGAAGCCCACCACCCCCACTTCGCGCCCCGGAGCAAGCTGGCGGTGCCACAGGGTGTGCAGCACGCCCATGCCAAGCGTGTCGGAGGCACAGACAAACCCCGTCACCCCGTGATCAAGCAGTTCGGCTGCCACCGCAGCGCCCGCCTCCACGGTGTCTTCGGTCTGCCGATAGCGACCGTCCACGGGCAGGCCGCGTTGCGCCATCGCCCGCAGCCAGCCCGTATGCCGATCCTCACCGACGCTCGACGTGGCCGACCAGCCGAGGAAGGCGATCTGCGTGTGGCCACGGTCAATCAGATGATGGGTGGCCTGCTCGGCGCCCGCGGCCCCGTCGACGTCGACCCACGGGTGCGTCGAGGCGGGATCGTTCCACGGGCGGCCGAAGGCGACGAAGGGGAAGTTGCGCTGGCGCAACCACTCAGTCTGCGGGTTGCCCAGGTAGGTGTCGGTCACGACGAAGGCATCGACGGAGTGGGAGCGGATCAACTCCTCATAGCCGACCTCGGGATCTTGTGGATCGCCGACGAAGAGGAGCACGTGATAGCCCGCCTCCTGAGCGGCTTCGGTCAGCGTGTGCACGAACCGGTCCATCAAGGCGTTGGCGGTGCCCTCTTCGGCCGGGGCGAAGCGGAGGCCGATCAGCTGCGAGCTCTGGGTGCGCAGGTTGCGGGCGGCTCGGTTGGGCGAATAGCCCAGGCTCTCGATCGCCTGCTGCACCCGCTCCAGGGTGTCCTGACGCAGCAGATCGGGGTTGTTGATCGCGTTGGAAACGGTCTGACGAGAGACCCCGGCGGCGTCGGCAACGTCGGCAAGCGTCGGCACCTGGCCGGTGCTGCGGCCGGGATGTGCCACCTCCGCCGACGACTGAACCATCTGAGGCTCCTTGATCGATCCAAATGCGCGCTCTCATCTTGCCACGATCCCTGTCGGTGGCCGCAGCTAACGTCACCGACGAGCACCCAACCGGGAGCTCACCCACGAGCTGATCAGACCATCAGCACAGGAGGACTCATGGCCACCAACGCCCGCGTCAAGGCTGCCGCTCGAGCCGCTTATCGGTGCGCCGAGTGTGGCTGGTCCACCGGCAAGTGGGTGGGCCGGTGTGGGGAGTGCCAGGCCTGGGGCACGGTCGCCCAAGCCGCCGCCCCTTCTGGGCGTACGCCGCCCGCGCCGGTCAGCGCCCCCGCGGTCCCGATCACCGAGATCGCCGGCGACGCTCACCGCTTCACCAGCAGCGGGGTCGGCGAGCTCGATCGCGTGCTCGGGGGTGGGCTGGTCCCCGGCGCGGTCATCCTCCTGGCCGGCGAGCCGGGGGTCGGCAAGAGCACCCTGCTGCTTGAGGTGGCTGCGCGCACCGCCTGCGTTGGCCGTCGGGTGCTCTATGTCACCGGGGAGGAGTCGGCGGGCCAGGTGCGCATGCGCGCCGACCGCACCGGCGCGGTCTGGCCTGAGCTGTTCTTGGCGGCCGAGACCGATCTGGGCGCGGTGCTCAGTCACATCGATCAGGTCCGCCCCGATCTGCTGGTCGTCGATTCCGTGCAGACCATCGCCGCGGCCGAAGCCGAGGGGATCCCAGGCGGGGTGAGCCAGGTCAAGGAGGTCGCCGCAGCCCTGGTGCGGGTGGCCAAGGAGCGCAATCTGACCACGCTACTCGTCGGCCACGTCACCAAGGAGGGGCAGATCGCCGGCCCTCGGGTGCTGGAGCACCTCGTCGATGTGGTGTTGAGCTTCGAGGGCGAGCGCAACTCCCGGTTTCGGATGCTGCGTGCCGGCAAGAACCGGTTCGGTCCGGTCGACGAGGTGGGCTGCTTCGACCTCGACCAGGCCGGCATCACTGCGGTCGCCGACCCGACCGGCCTGTTTTACGAGCGGCATACCCACGAGGTGCCGGGCAGTTGCGTGGCGCTGACCCTCGACGGGCGCCGCCCACTGCTCACCGAAGTCCAAGCCCTGGTCACGATGGCAGCGGGCGAGCGGCCGCGCCGCACCACTTCCGGGGTCGATGCCAACCGGGTGCACCTGATCCTCGCCGTGCTTGCTCAGCACTGTCGGGTCTCGCTGCACAAACACGACGTGTTCGTCTCGACGGTCGGTGGCGCCAAGCTGACCGACCCCGCCGGTGATCTCGCGATCGCGCTCGCCCTAGTC
>JBAQXA010000665.1:0-3473 GCA_049299195.1 Nocardioides sp. | reverse complement strand
CGGCAAGCCGGGTCAGGGCATCGGCGTCGGCGGCATCGACGGCCACCGCGCGGGCGCCCGGCAACGCGCCATTCCCGGACCGCGAGGCAAACACCACCCGCCAGGGCTCTGCGGCCGCCAAGACTTCCCGAGCCGTCCCGAGCCCGATTCCGCCGGTGCCGACGATCACGATGGTGCGCATGAGTCCTCCTAAATGTGAGCAGTGCTCTCACTTTGACAGGACTCGCGAGGGAAAACAAGAGCAGTGCTCGCATTTCTCCCCTGCTCGTGTCACAGTTGCGCCATGGCGGGACAGGGCATCCGGGCAAGGCGGCGGGCGGAGATCGAGGCCGCCGTCGTGGCGGCCGGCCGACGCCAACTGGCCGAGGTGGGCGCGGCCGCGCTCTCGGTTCGTGCGGTGGCACGCGATCTCGACATGGCCTCCTCGGCGATCTACCGCTACGTCAGTGGCCGCGACGAGTTGCTCACGCTGCTCATCGTCACGGCGTACGACGAACTCGCCGACGCCGTCGACGCAGCCCTCGCACGCGTCGACACCAGCCAACTGCGAGCCAGCTTTTATGCCATCGGACGGTCGATGCGTGCCTGGGCGATCGCCCACCCGCACGATCACGCGCTCTTGTTTGGCAGCCCGGTGCCGCACTATCGCGCGCCCGGAGACCGCACGACCGCCGCGGGCACGAGGGTGCCGATGCGCCTGGCCGCGCTGCTCCGACTCCCCCATGAGTCGCCTCCGAGCGGGGACCCGGCGGCGCTCCTCGCGGGTGCAGGAGCCATCGCGCCGATAGTCGGTGACCCCGCGATGGTGCCCAACAGCCCCGCCCAGCCGGAAGTTGTCCAGCCCGAAGTTGTCCAACGCGGCCTCGCTGCGTGGACCCTCCTGCTCGGCGCGATCAACGCCGAGGTGTTCGGCTATCTCGGCGACGACTCGATCAGCGACCCTGCGGCCCACTTCGACACCCTGCTCGCCCTGGCCGTCGATCTCGTCACCACCGCAGCCTTATGACCGCCGCCTTTATGACCGCAGCCTTATGACCGCAGCCTTCGACGAGCTCGCCGAACAGGTCTTGCTCCTGGTCGACCTGATCCCTGCCGGTCGGGTCGTCAGCTATGGCGACATCGCCGACCTACTCACCGAGTCCTTCCGACCCACCTCTGCCCGCCAGGTGGGCGCGGTGATGAGCCGCGAGGGCAGTGGCGTGGCCTGGTGGCGGGTGACCAATGCCGCGGGCGCCCTGCCCGATCACTTGATCGACGAGGCGCGCGCCCGCTGGGCCGACGAGGGCGTCGGCTGGAAGCCCGGCAGGCGCGGCTGCCGGATCCAGGCACATCGCGCCGACCTGCCGGCGCTCGCGGCGGCGTACGACGCTGCCACCAGGCCTGACTGAATCAGGCCGAGTCGCCCAACTCGCGCTCGATGATCTCGGGGTCGAGCTTGGTGAAGACCGGAGCCGGCTTGTCGATCGGTGCGCCCACGACGAGTGGCTTGGTTGCCCACGCGGGCGTGCCGGAGTAGTCGCCGGTGATCACGGGGTAGGCCGCCGCGGTGCCGCCGCCCTCCCCGGGATCGAGCTCGTCGACAACCTCGATCCGCGGCATCGGCACAAACTCGCCGGAGCCGCCGATCACGAGGTGGATCTTGTTGGCCGAGTGCGGCAGGAAGGGCGCCAGCATGGTGTTGCAGTCGCTGACGCACTGCAAGGCCACGTGGAGCACGGTGCCGAGCCGTTCGCGCTGGCTCTCGTCCTTCATCTTGTAGGGCTCGGTGACGGTGAGGTACTTGTTGACCTCACCGACGATGCGCATCGCCTCCGCGATCCCGGCGCGCAGCCGGTGGTGCCGCAACAGCGCGCCGACGGAGTCGAAGCCCGCGCGCACGGCCGCCAGCACGGTCTCGTCGACCTCCTCCAGCGGCCCACAGGGCGGGATCTCGCCGAAGTTTTTGTGGATCATCGTGGCGGTGCGGTTGACCAGGTTGCCCCAACCCGCGACGAGTTCGGAGTTGTTGCGCTGGACGAACTCGGCCCAGGTGAAGTTGGTGTCGTTGACCTCCGGTCCGGCGGCACAGATGAAGTAGCGGATCCCGTCGGGGCCATAGGTGTCCAACACGTGGCGAATGCCGATCGTGTAGCCGCGCGAGGTGGAGAACTGCTTGCCCTCCATCAGCAGGTATTCACTGCTCACGACCTCGGTGGGCAGGTTGAGGACGCCGAAGACACCCGGCGTCCCGCCCAGGTCACCCTTGCCCGAGTAGGCCAGCAGCTCGGCCGGCCAGATCTGGGAGTGGAAGGTGATGTTGTCCTTGCCCATGAAGTAGTAGGACAACGCGTCCGCGGCTCCGGCCCCCGAGTCGGTCTCCGCCGGGGCGTTCCACCACTCGCGCCACCGCTCCGCATGGGCGGGGTTGCCGCTGGCGAGTGCCTGCCGCCGAGCCCATTCGATGGACGCCGAGAGATAGCCGATCACCGCGTCGAACCACACGTAGAGGCGCTTGGAGGGGTACTTGTCGGCCAACTCCCCCGGCAGCGGGATGCCCCAGTCGATGTCTCTCGTCATCGAGCGGGGCTTGATGTCGTCGATGATGTTGAGGGAGAACTTGATGACGTTGGGCCGCCAGGTCCCCGACTCGTCGCGCTCGGTCAGATAGGCACGCAGCGCCTCCGCGAGCGCGGGCAGGTCGAGGAAGAAGTGCTGGGTCTCGGCGAACTGAGGGACGGCCCCATCGATCTTGCTGCGCGGGTCGATCAGGTCGCTGGGGTCGAGTTGGTTGCCGCAGTTGTCGCACTGATCGCCGCGCGCCTCGGCGTACCGACAGATCGGGCACGTTCCCTCGATGTAGCGGTCGGGCAGGGTGCGGCCTGTGGCCGGATCGAGCGCGACCGACTGTGGCTGCTCCACGAAATAGCCATTGCGCAGGCAGGTGCTGAAGAGCTCTCGCACCACGTTGTAGTGATTGCCCGTCGTGGTCCGGCTGTAGAGGTCATAGGAGCAGCCGAGGTCGGTCAACTCCCGCGCGATGATCTCGTGATTGGCGTCGACGAAGTCCGTCGGCGTCTGCCCGGCGGCATCGGCCAACACCAGGATCGGTGTCCCGTGCTCATCTGACCCGCTGACCATCAACACGTCGTGACCCGACATCCGCATAAACCGGCTGAACACGTCGGAGGGCACGCCAAACCCGGCCACATGGCCGAGATGGCGCGGGCCGTTGGCATACGGCCAGGCGACAGCGGACAGCACTTTGGTCATGGGGTCGATCCTATGAGTCGCTGCGCCCGATCCCGTAGGCGCCGCCTAGTGGGCCGCCGGGCGGAGCGTCACCACCCCGACCCGAAGCACGCGAACGGCGCGAGCACTCCGGTCTCGGCGCGCGCCCCGGTGAGCGCCTCGGCGGGAGGGCGTCCGTCGGCCAACGCCTGGTGGACCCGCGGCAGCAGCTCGCACGCCGCATCGTCGTTGACCAGGGTCGGCGA
>JBAQXA010000664.1:0-1938 GCA_049299195.1 Nocardioides sp. | reverse complement strand
GTCGCCGAGTCCGTGGTCGCGGCGTTGGACCCGCATTTCGGGGTCGAGACCGTCAGTGAGCTGAAACGCCGCACCCGCCGGTTGATCGCGGCGATCTCCCCGGACCTGCTCAAGCAGCGGGCCGCGCGGATGCGCGCCGAGTGTGGGTTGCGGCGGTACACCTCCGAGCCGGGTGTGGACACGTGGGTGGGGAACTTCCCGAGCGAGGATGCCCTGCACGCGTGGGCCGCGGTCGACGACCTCGCGCAGGAGTACGTCCGCGAGGGGATCTGCTCCACGATCGAGCAGGCGCGCGGCAAGGCGTTGACGGACCTGGTCACCAAGCAGGCGACCGTCATCACCCACCTGCACCTGACCACCCCCGCCGAGCCGAGCGCCACCGAGCCGGCCCTGGCTGAGTCGGCCGTCGCCGAGCCGGGCGTGGCTGAGCCGGTGACCCCCGAGCGGGTCTCTGCCGGAGCTGAGTCCACCGCCGTTCAGCGGGGCGACGGTGGCGTGGCCGCGGCAATGGCGGAGCGAGAAGGCGACGACGGGTTCGTCGAACTCGCCTCCTCCACCCACCCACAGCCGGTGCTGGTGCCGGCGGACTGGGTCAAGGACCTCACCGCGAAGACCCCCACGAGAACCACCGACATCCTTGAGTGCCACCCCGAGACCGGCGCGGCCAGTGACCCCACCGGGGACCGCTCCACCGAGGCCTATCGAATCCCCGACCCGCTCGCCCGGCTCATCCGCGCCCGCGACGGCCACTGCCGCTTCCCCGGCTGCTCGATCCACGCCCGCTTCTGCGACATCGACCACGCCCGAGCCTGGCCCGCCGGGCCCACCGCCGCGTGGAACCTGCTCCTGCTCTGCCGACGACACCACCGCATCAAACAAACCCCCGGCTGGACCCTCACCCTCGACCCCGACGGGGTCGCGACCTGGACCGACCCAACGGGAAGGCGACGACAGACCTCACCGATCGACCACCTACGCCCCCTCACCCTCCCCGGCGAAAACGCCGGCGACGGCTCCACGGGCGCGCCCGACACCCTCGAACCCCTCCACGCCCACGTGCCCGGCGAAGACGCACCGTTCAGCCGACTCGAGTACCACCTCGAACACCTCGAAACCACCTGCCGAACCCACCGAAGCCGCCGCGAACAGGACGAGTGGATGACCCTCACCCGTCTCGAGCGACGCGCCCAGGCCATCGACCACTGCTTCTCGGGGGCGCCCAGGATCCGGGTGCGCACAGCCAAGGCCCGCCCGCGCGAGGATCCCGACCTGCCGCCGTTCTAGACGGGCCACACAACGCGTGGCCCGCACGCAGAGACCTCTGCGTGCGGGCCGAACGACAGTGGGGCGGCCGGGGCACGCCCCGCCGCGGTGCTCACGTCAGGCGAGCGCCTTCGCCTTGAGGGAGTCGAACTCAGCCTGGGTGATCGTGCCCGCGTCGAGGAGCGACTTGGCGTGCACGATCTGCTCCGCGGGGCTGGCGCCCGGGCCCGCGATCGACTTGATGTACTTCTCCTGCTCGGCCTGCAGATCGGCCACGGCGGCGCGCTGGCGCTCGCTCATGCTGCGGCCGCGGGCAATGAGGTAGATGAGGGCGCCGAGCCACGGCAGGAAGATCAAGAGCACGGCCCATCCCGCCTTGCCCCAGCCGCTGAGGGTGTGGTCGCTGAACAGGTCGAACAGGCACCGGAACCAGACGATGACGGCCGAGATCCAGATGAAGATCCAGAAGCTCCAGAGGAGGACGTCCCAGAAGCTGTTGATGTTGTGGGTGCTCATTCTCGTGCCTTACGTCGCGCGTGGATGGTGACTTTCACGTTAGTCGTTGTCCGTGGAAATCTCCCGTTCGACAGGCCTGCCCGAACAACCTCAAGGGCACTGAAGACGCCGTGGGTTCGGTCGGCGTGTGCCCTACTCGAGCGGGGGCCTGGAATCGGC
>JBAQXA010000663.1:0-1952 GCA_049299195.1 Nocardioides sp. | reverse complement strand
GGGTGATGTCGTCGCCGTCGTCGGCGCGGGGCGCACGAAGGGTCACCACCCCGTCGCTGAGGACGGGGGGCGGCGTGGTGACTGCCGACGGCATGGGAGGCAGTCTGGCACCGGGCCTCTACGATGGGGGGACTGGCCACACCGGCCGGTGCAGATCGCGTGCCCGTGGTGGGCCGTCGCGTCCCGATGGAAAGGTCGCATCGCTGTGGGTGTGCTCGACAAGATCCTTCGCGCCGGCGAGGGCAAGATCCTCCGCAAGCTCCATGGCATCGCGAAGGCGGTCAATGCCATCGAGGAGGACTTCGTCGACCTCACCGACGCCGAGCTCCGCGCGCTGACCGACGAGTACCGCAAGCGCCTGGCCGAGGGCGAGACCCTCGACGACCTGCTCCCCGAGGCCTTCGCGACCGTGCGCGAGGCCTCCAAGCGGACGCTGGGCCAGCGCCACTACGACGTCCAGATCATGGGCGGGGCCGCACTCCACCTCGGCAACATCGCCGAGATGAAGACCGGTGAGGGCAAGACCCTGGTCGCGACCCTGGCGGCCTACCTCAACGCGCTCAGCGGCGAGGGCGTCCATGTCGTCACGGTCAACGACTACCTCGCTGAGCGCGACTCGGAGTGGATGGGTCGCATCCACCGGTTCCTCGGCCTCGAGGTCGGCTGCATCCTCGCGAACATGACGCCGGCCCAGCGCCGGGTCGCCTACGCCGCCGACATCACGTACGGCACCAACAACGAGTTCGGCTTCGACTACCTGCGCGACAACATGGCGTGGTCGAAGGACGAGATGGTGCAGCGCGGCCACGCGTTCGCGGTCGTCGACGAGGTCGACTCGATCCTCATCGACGAGGCGCGCACGCCCCTCATCATCAGCGGGCCCGCCGACCAGGCCACCACGTGGTACCAGGAGTTCGCGCGCATCGCCACGCTGCTCAAGCGCGACGAGGACTACGAGGTCGACGAGAAGAAGAAGACGATCGGCGTCCTCGAGGAGGCGATCAACAAGGTCGAGGACCAGATCGGCATCGACAACCTCTACGACACGGTCAACACCCCACTGGTCGGCTACCTCAACAACGCCATCAAGGCGAAGGAGCTGTTCCGCAAGGACCGCGACTACGTCGTCATCGACGGCGAGGTGATCATCGTCGACGAGCACACGGGCCGCATCCTCGCCGGCCGCCGCTACAACGAGGGGCTCCACCAGTCCATCGAGGCGAAGGAGGGGGTCGAGGTCAAGGCCGAGAACCAGACCCTCGCGACGGTCACCCTCCAGAACTTCTTCCGCCTCTACAAGAAGCTGGGCGGCATGACCGGCACGGCCATGACCGAGGCCGCGGAGTTCAACCAGATCTACAACCTCGGAGTCGTCCCGATCCCCACCAACCGCGACATGGTGCGCATCGACAACGCCGACCTCGTCTACCGCACCGAGCAGGCGAAGTACGCCGCGGTGATCGACGACATCGTCGAGCGCCACGCAGGCGGGCAGCCCATCCTCGTCGGCACCACCAGCGTCGAGAAGTCCGAGCTGCTGTCGAAGCTCCTGAAGCAGAACGGCGTCCCGCACGAGGTCCTCAACGCCAAGCACCACGAGCGCGAGGCCGCCATCGTCGCGCAGGCCGGCCGGCGTGGCGCCGTGACCGTGGCCACCAACATGGCCGGTCGAGGCACCGACATCATCCTGGGAGGCAACCCGGAGTTCATGGCCGCGGCGGCGCTGTCGCAGAAGGGCCTGTCTCCCATCGACGATCCGGAGGGCTACGAGGCCGCCTGGCCCGGCGAGCTCGAGCGGCAGAAGGCGGCCGTCCTCACCGAGCACGAGGAGGTCACCGGCCTCGGCGGCCTCTACGTCCTCGCGACCGAGCGGCACGAGTCGCGCCGCATCGACAACCAGCTGCGCGGCCGGTCGGGCCGCCAGGGCGACCCGGGCGAGTCGCAGTTCTACC
>JBAQXA010000662.1:0-2006 GCA_049299195.1 Nocardioides sp. | reverse complement strand
CTCCCGGCGGGCGGGGGCACGGCGATCCGCGCGGAGCACCAGGCCCTCACTTCTCTGTCGTATGCCGACCGGTCCACGCCGTTCCTCGCCCGGGCGGCCGCCGACGGCACCGCACGGTGGCTGGGCGATCAGCTCGGGCTGGTCGAGGTCTCGGTGCCCGAGTCGTTCCTCGTGCCCGGCGAGAGCGGCAAGTTCCCCGCGACCGTCCGCAACGGGCTCAACCAGCCGGTGCTCATCCGGCTGACCGGAGCGAGCGAAGGCGCGGCGAAGGTCACGCCCATCGGCCCCTTCGTGCTCAAACCCGGCGAGAAGTCCACCCGGCTGCTCCGGGTCCGCAGCGATGCGCTCGGCGTCCACCAGGTGACGGTCCAGGTCACCGACTCCGACGGGGTCACGCTCAACGCCAGCGACCCGCTCCCCGTCCGCGCGACCGCCCGCGTCGGCCGCATCCTCTGGGTGATCATGGGTGTCGGAGGCGCCCTGCTCTTCTCCGCGATCGCGATCCGGCTGGGCCGGCGCTTCTGGGGCTGGCGGCGGCGGATGTGAGGGCCTCGTGAGCTCGATCCTCCGCTCCGGCGCCGTGATGGCCGCAGGCACCGCCGTCTCCCGACTGACCGGCTTCTTGCGGTCGACGCTCCTCGTGGTGGCGCTCGGCGGTGGCCTGCACGCCGACCTGTTCAACATCGCCAACACCGTGCCCAACATGCTCTACATCTTGTTGGCCGGAGGTGTCTTCAACGCCGTCTTGGTGCCGCAGCTCATCCGCACCATGAAGAGCGATCCCGACGGCGGCGAGGCCTACGCCCAGCGGGTCGTCACCGCAGCGATGTTGTTCCTCGGGGGCGCGACCGTCCTGCTCGTGCTCACCGCCCCCTGGCTGATGGGCCTCCTCCTCGACGCCGACTACAGCTCTCCCGGCCTGAGCCCGCACCGGGAGTCGGTGATCGCCTTCGCCCGCTTCTGCCTGCCGCAGGTCTTCTTCTACGGCATGTTTGTGTTGGTCGGCCAGATCCTCAACGCGCGCGGCCGCTTCGGCCCGATGATGTGGGCGCCGATCGCCAACAACGTGGTCGCGGTCAGCGTGCTCGGGCTCTACCTCTACCTGTTCGGCCAGGCGCGCGGCGACGACCTCTGCGGCCCGTTCACCGGCTCCCAAGAGATGCTCCTCGGGCTCGGCTCAACCCTCGGGATCGTGGCGCAGTTCGCCGTGCTGGTGCCGTTCCTGCGCGCCGCCGGCTTCCACTTCCGGCCTCGCTTCGACTTCCGCGGCGTCGGCCTCGGGCACACCCTGCGCCTGGGCCTGTGGACGGTCGGCTTCGTCATCGTCAACCAGATCGCGTATGCCGCCGTCGTACGCCTCGCCTCCGGCGGCACCACGCGGGGGGTCACGGAGATGCTCGGCTCGTGCCCGACCGGCGGCCTGAGCGACTACGGCACCGGCTACACCGTCTACTCCTACGCCTTCTTGCTGGTCATGGTGCCGCACTCGATCGTGACCGTCTCGCTCGCGACCGCCATGCTCCCCGCACTCTCGGCGCAGGCGCGAGATGCCGACCACGCGGCCCTGCGACGCACCCTGAGCGAGACGGTGCGGCTGGTGTTGACCGTGATCATCCCGGTCGCCGCGTTGCTGCCGGTCATCGCTCCGGCGCTGGCGAAGTTGGTGTGGGGTTACGGGGCCGCCCGGGAGTCCTACGAACTGTTCGTGCCGACGCTCGCCCTCTTCGGAGTCGGGCTGCTGGCCTTCACGATGCACTATCTGATGCTGCGCGGCTTCTACGCCCTCGAACTCAACCGCGAGGTCTTCTTCATCCAGATCCCCGTCGCCGCGGTCAATGTCATCATCGCCGGCTGGCTGGTCGTCGAGACCCCCGCCGTCGACACCGCGCCGGCCCTCGTCGTCGGCTACACCGCCGCGTATGCCGTGGGCTCGCTCCTGACCTATCTGTCGCTCCGCCGCCGCCTCGGCGGGCTGGAGACCGGCGCGCTCGCGCGCTTCCTCGCCC
>JBAQXA010000661.1:0-1777 GCA_049299195.1 Nocardioides sp. | reverse complement strand
CCTGGACTACCCCGGACACATCCGCCGGCTGGGCGCGAGCTGGCTGCGCCACAACGTCCGGTTCAACGCCATCGTCCAGGGGCCCCAGATCCCCGGCCAGGCGAAGGGGTCCGTCGTCCGCCACCCGGCCGACCAGTCGCCCGGGCTGGGCCACGAGTCCACCCACCGGGCGGGAGCGGTGCGCACCCTCCCCCGCTCCAGCAGCCTCATCGAGCCCGAGGTTGCCGCGTTGGCGCTCTTTTTGGGCAGCGCCGGAGCAGTCGGCCTGTCGGGCCAGACGCTCACGGTGCACGGCGCGCTGCGCGACCGCACCTGAGCCGCCCCAGCAGTGAGCCGGCCCCGGCGGCTAGCGCGTTAACGCCCGGAGACGAGGTCCTGGATGGTCTGCTCGCGGGCATCGGGGTCGGGCACGAAGCGCACGTCGCGCAGGCCCTGGTCCTGTGCCGCGTTTTCGAAGGTGATGTGGCCAAAGCCGGTGAGGCGGCCGATGAACGGCTTGTCGACGGTGATGTCGACGATGCGGAAGAGGGGCATCCCGGCGCGCCGGGTGTTGATCACACCGCTGACCCGAAACACGCGGAGATTGGTGATCACGAGCCGATCCCGGCGCACGACCACGAAGCGCCAAACGGCGTGCAGCAGGAGGGCGGCGGCGAGGCTGAAGGAAAAGAGCGACAACTGGGCCGGGCCCAGGGCCATCAACCCCAGCATCGCCAAGGCCGCGAGCACGTCGAGGACCGAGACCCAATGCGCGAGCGGGTGCTTTTCGACGATGTCTTGCACCTCTTCGTCGCGTTCACGCAAGAGGTGGGTGTAGACGTTGGGCTCCAGCACTCCCACGGCGAGGCCTCCGGCCGCTACCCGATCACCGCCGACGCTAACGCGTCAGCCAGCGATCTTGTCGAACAGGTCGCCCAAGACGTTGGTGATCCAGTCGATCAGTCCGGCCAGCGTCTGGTCGAGCCCGCCTTGGTCGGCAGCGATGAAATAGCCGAGGCCGAGGATCAGGACAATCCACAACGTTCTCTTCATCGTTCTTCCTCGGGTCGGGTTTGGGCATGCAAGCGTGTCACCACACGACACACCAGTCACATGTCTATCAGGAGCCGGGCGGCGAGAGGGCTAGGCGCGCCCAATCCCGCTGAGCCGCAGCGCGGCGGCATACGGGTCCATCCGGCCTTCGGCAACGAGCCCCGCCAACTCGTTCACCGCGCTCTCACCGGCACCGGACCAGCCGGCGCGGATCCGCTCGAGCGCGAGCGCCTCGATCTGCGCGCGGGCGCGGGCGAGCCGGCGCTCGTGCAACGTGCCCGACTCGGCGAGCCAGGCATAGTGCTCCGAAATCGCTTGCTTGAGCTCGGGTATGCCGCCGCGACTGTTGGCGGTCGTCAGGACGATCGGCGGTTTCCAGTCGTCCTCCGAGCGCTCGGCTAGGGCGAGCATCGACCGGAGGTCCTTGCGGACATGCTCGGCGCCGTCGCGGTCGGCCTTGTTGACGGCATACACATCGCCGATCTCCAAGATCCCGGCCTTCGCCGCCTGAATGCCGTCGCCCATGCCGGGGGCGAGGATGACGACCGTGGTGTCGGCGGCACCCGCCACTTCGACCTCGCTCTGCCCTACGCCCACGGTCTCCACCAAGACGACGTCGAAGCCGGCAGCCCCCAAGACCCGGATCGCCTGGGGCGCAGCCGCCGACAGGCCGCCGAGGTGGCCGCGCGCGGCCATCGAGCGGATGTAGACGTCGGGGTCGGCCGCGTGCTCGGTCATCCGCACC
>JBAQXA010000660.1:0-2111 GCA_049299195.1 Nocardioides sp. | reverse complement strand
GACCGGGTCTTCGCGCCACGGCACGTCGAGCCGGTCGGTGTCGATCGTCAGCAACACCAGCGGCTCCCGTGCCCCGCGATAGAACGCGCGGTGCACCCCGGCCACCTGATCGCGGCGAGCTGCATGGATGAATCCCTCCTCGGCCAGCGTGCGCCCGGCCGTGGAGACGTCATACGCACCGGTGCGGAGCGCCCGCTCCCAATCGGCGCGACTGGCGATGTGATAGATGCGCACCGGCACAACCAGCTCAGAAGAGTCGGTGTTCGGGGTCGTCCATGCCGCGCAGCGCGTCGTAGTCGACCACCGAGCAGCCGATCCCGCGGTCGGTGGCGAGCACCCGTGCCTGCGGCTTGATCTCCTGGGCGGCGAAGATGCCGCGGATCTGGCCCTTGCTGGTCAGGAGGGGGTCGCGGTTGAGCAGTTCGAGATAGCGGGTGAGTTGTTCGACGCCGTCGATCTCGCCGCGCCGCTTGATCTCCACCGCGACGTGGCGACCCTCGGCGTCGCGGCACATCAGGTCGACCGGACCAATGGCGGTGGGGTATTCGCGGCGGACCAAGGTCAGCCCGTCGGCGAGGGTGCCCGGGTGCTCGGCGAGGAGCTCTTGGAGGTGCTTCTCCACGCCGTCCTTTTGCAGGCCCGGATCCACGCCGAGGTCGTGCTGGGAGTCGTGCAGCACCTCCTCGATGAGGATGCGCAGCGTGTCCTCGGGGCCCTTCGCCGAGGCGCGCGACGTGACCGTCCACTCGACCTGGCCGTCATCGGTGGTGCCCTCGCGCAGGTGGCAGGGCGGAGACATCCAGTTGAGCGGCTTGTAGGAACCGCCATCTGCATGCACCAGCACCGAGCCATCGGCCTTGATCATCAAGACCCGGGTGGCCATGGGGAGATGGGCCGTGAGCCGCCCGGCGTAATCGACCTGGCAACGGGCGACGAGAAGTCTCACGAGAGGGGAATCTACCCGTGATCGGGGGGCGGCTTGGCAGGATGGGCCCATGACTGAGACTTCGGGGGAAGCCACACCAGGGGAGTTGCGGGTCCGCGAGGGCACCGCCCGCGCGGCGGCGACCGGAGCGGCATACGCCATCCGGCCGGCGACGGCAGCGGACTTGCCGCTCATCGGGCCGATCGAGGACTCCGGCCATGTGCTGTTCACCGAAGCATTCGGAGACCTGTCGCAGAGCGCCCTTTCCACGCCCGCAATGAGCGGCGAGGAGCGCGCGGCGCTCGATGGGTTCCTGCTCGTGGCAGGCGAGCCGGCGGTGGGCTTCGTACACGTGCGGATCCTCCAGGCGCACGCCCATCTGGAGCAGGTCTCCGTGCACCCCGACCATGGCCAACGCGGCGTCGGGGCCGCCCTCGTGGCGGCTGCCTGCGCGGAGGCCGAGCGGCGGGGGTATGCCGCCATCACGCTCATGACCTACGCCGACCTGCCGTGGAACGGGCCGTTCTATGTGCACCAGGGCTTCGTGGAGGTGCCCGAGAGCGAGTCTCGGCTGCCCTATCAACGCGAACTTGCCCAGACCGAGGAGCGCCTTGAGCTGAGCAGCTACGGCCGCCGCATCCTGATGCGTCGCGAGCTGCGGGCCCAGCGGAGTGCCGCCGAGCTGGAGGCCTTCTTGCCGACTCTCGACGCCACCCCCAAGGACGTCGGGACGCTGGCGCTGCTCGTGCGCCGCCCGGCGGTCGGCCAGCGCGAGGTGCTGGAGTCCGGGCTCCTCGACCCGGCCGTGGGACTCGTCGGCGACACCTGGTCGGTGCGCTCGAGCTCGCGCACCTCCGACGGCTCGGCCCACCCGGACATGCAGCTCAACGTGATGAGCCACCCGATGGTGCAGTTCCTCGCCCAGGACCCCGCGCGTGAGCCGCTCGCGGGCGATCAGCTCTACCTCGATCTCGACCTCTCCCACGAAAACCTGCCCGCCGGCACACGGCTCGTCTTCGAGCGCGCGGATGCCGGCGCAGGCACAGCCGCCGAGACGGCCGCGGTCATCGAAATCACCGCTCAACCGCACACCGGCTGCGCCAAGTTCATTGCGCGGTTCGGGCGCGAGGCGATGAGCTTCGTCAACGGTCCGCATGGGCGTCCGCGTCGGCTCCGGGGTCTCAAC
>JBAQXA010000659.1:0-3643 GCA_049299195.1 Nocardioides sp. | reverse complement strand
GCGCGGATGGCTGCGGCGGCTGCGGCGGCGATTGCGGTGAGGGCTGCGATGGCGGCGATTGCGGTGGGCCGGGTGGGCGCGGCGGAGTCGTGTTGGCTGCCGGATGAGTCGGCGTTGGTGCCCTCGGTGGGGTGATCGCTCGGTCGGGTCGTCGGCTGGGTGGGCTCAGGTGGCTGGGTTGACTCGGGTGGCTGGGTTGATGGAGGTGCTGGCCGGTCGGGGCGGCGGGGAAGTGCGAGTCGCCAGACCGGCTGATCGCGCCCCTCGGAGGAGATCAAGACCTCGGCGCTGGAGCTGGCGGCGATCGCCTCGCCTTGCTCCTGATCGGGGAGATCAATGCGATCGAGCTCGGTCAGCTCGGGGAACGAATAGCGGATCGCCTGGGTATAGGTGCGCACGATCAGCAGGTCCGGAGCCAGGAAGGCGCCGTCGGTGACCAGGCCGGTGACCGGCCCCACGGGTTGGAGGGTGCGGCCGGTGGCGGGGGCGGCGTAGAGGGTGCCCCCGAACACGGACTTGGTGGCGACGAAGAGCTGGCCCGTCTGCGGGTGGCGGAGCAAGGCCTCGGCGTCGTGCGGGCCGTCCGGATAGCGGAGCACGCGCCGCTCTCGGGCCGCGCCGTCGGCCAAGCTGACGCGCGTGAGGGTGATGTCGTCGCGCTCGGCCTGGTTATCGCCGATGTCGCCAACCCACACCTCGCCCGGGCCGGCGGGGGCCAGCGCTTCGACGTCGGTCGGCTCATCCGCCGACCACTCGACCTCTCGCATCACCGCGCACGTCGCGGGGTCAAGCAGGAAGAGCCGGCCGTCGTCACCCGAGTCATTGGTGGTGACCCACCCCTCCTCGAGTTCGACCAAGCCGCTCGACTCGATCACGCGCGCGTCGGCCACGCGGCATACCTCATGAGCCTGAGGGGTGTGGGGTGTTGTCGCGGTTGCTGTGATGGTGGCCGCGGCGACGCCGGTGGTCGCAGCGGCGGCGCCGGTGACGGTCGCGGTGGTGGTGGCAGCGATGGGGAGGGCCACCAGGAGTAGCGCCAGCGGCGGAGCTAGCACCACCACCCCCTTCACGCCCCCACTCTCCCATCTGGGTGGGGAGGGCGGATTCCCCGGTTAGCCGCGAAATTGCACTGCCAGCAGGCAAAACTTCCCGGGCTAAGCGCAAGTTTTGCCCGCCCAGTGGGGCGCATGGGGTCTTTGAGGTATGCCGCGAGCTGGTGTGCGCAGGATCGGGCACCCCTCATCGCATCGGAGGGGGCCGGTGAACGACCTCCACCTGGCTGGACGAGCCCGGGTCGGCCGCGGAGGCGGCATACCCCATCAGTCACTGCCGTAACACCGGGCAGGCAGTTCTGGCGCTTAGCCCGGGAAGTTTTGCCTGCTGGCAGTGCAATTTCACGGCCACCCGGGGAATCCGACAGCCGGCTACCCGACGATGTGGTTGAGGCAGGTGGTGAGGGCGGAGACGTCGGTGGGGTCGATGGCGGGGTACATCGCGATGCGGAGTTGGTTGCGGCCGAGCTTGCGGTAGGGCTCGGTGTCGACGACGCCGTGGGCGCGGAGGATGGCGGCGATGTCGGCGGCGTCGATGGAGTCGTCGAAGTCGATGGTGCCGATGACCAGGGAGCGGTTGGCCGGATCGGGGACATAGGGCGCTGCGAAGGGGGAGGCTTCGGCCCAGCCATAGAGCGCCGAGGAGGAGGCCGTCGTCCGGGCCACCATGCCCGCGAGGCCACCGTTGGCGTTCATCCAGTCGAGCTGCTCGGCCATCAAGAAGAGCGTCGCGACCGACGGGGTGTTGTAGGTCTGGTTCTTGCTGGAGTTGTCGATCGCGGTGGGCAGGTTGAAGAAAGGCGGGATGTAGCGCCCGGATGCCGCGATCTCCGCCGCGCGATCCAGCGCGGTCGGCGACATGATCGCGAGCCAGAGCCCGCCATCGGAGGCGAAGCACTTCTGCGGCGCGAAGTAGTAGACGTCGACCTCGTTGAGGTCGACCGGCAAGCCGCCGGCGCCGGAGGTCGCATCGACGAGCATGAGCGCGCCTTCGTCGGCCCCGGCCACGCGGCGTACGGGCGCCATCACCGCGGTGGAGGTCTCGTTGTGCGCCCAGGCATAGGCGTCGACCCCGGCCTCGGCGACCGGTTCGGGGCGCGAGCCCGGGTCCGAGGAGATCACGGAGGGCTCCTCGAGCCAGGGCGCCATCCGCACCGAGGTGGCGAACTTCGCCGAGAACTCGCCGAAGCTCAAGTGTTGGCTCTTGTTGCGGATCAGCCCAAACGCGGCGATGTCCCAAAACGAGGTGGCGCCGCCGTTGCCCATCACGACCTGGTAGCCCTCGGGCATGCCGAACAAATCGGCCAACCCTTCGCGGACGCGACCGACGACCTTCTTTACCGGCGCCTGGCGGTGTGAGGTGCCGAGCAGCGAGGTGCCGGTGGCCGCCAAGCCATCGAGCGCGGAGACGGAGATCTTGGAGGGGCCGGCGCCGAAGCGGCCGTCACGGGGCAGCAAATCCTGGGGGATCGCGCGGTTGAGGACTCGGGCGTCGGACATGAGTGGCCTTCCTGGAGGGCGCCTACTGGGCTGCGACGACGCTGTCGGCGTTGGCCATTGTGGCACTCTTGGTGAGCGATCCCGCCATCGGGAACGGGCGCCGGCCCACCCGGCGACCAAGGCTGCAGCTTAGCGTTGAAGGAGTATGCCGGTGGCTCGACCCGACCGCCCCAAGCGTCCACTCACCCCCGAAGAGCGCGACAGCATCGGCCGCAAGCTGCGCACGGCCGCCCTCGGCGCGCTGACTGTCGGCGGATTGCTGCTCGTCGTCGGCCTCTTCGACGCGGTCACCACCTCGGAGCGCCGGATGTTGTGGATGATCTTGACGGGTATTCCGATGCTTGCCGTCGGCGGCCGCATGCTGCAGTTGTCCCGCGAGGCCGGACACGGTAGGCAAGCCCTGTGAGCAATCCCTTCCACAACCGCGACGCCGACCAACCCGCAGCCGAGCCCAGCGGCGTCACCCCTTGGGTCAAGCCGGACAAGCAGTCCAAGGAAGAGATCAAGGCGGCCAAAGCTGCCGCCAAGGCCAAGAAGTACGGCGCCCGCGACCCGCGCTGGTTCACTCGCCTGGTCGGATGGATCGTCACGATCATGGCGCTCGCCATGATGTCGATGGGACTCCTGGCGCGCAACGAACCCTCGGTCGAAGGCGACTTCTTGACGACCGCCACGATGTTCTTGATGGCGGGCGTCCCGCTGCTGCTCGCTGGCCTCTATCTCCTCTATTGGGGCTACACCGCCTATGGCGAGCCGATGGTCGCGTGCGCGAAGTGCTTCCACGTCAACAAGCCGCGCTCGACGACCTGCAAGAAGTGCGGCGCCGGGCTTGGCTAAGGCGTCCGACCGCGACTGCGCCCCCGTGCAGTCGACGGCCGTGCAGTCGACAGCCGCGGACGGGCTCACCTTGCGGGTGGTGCCCTACACCCACCCCGACGCCGTCGGCTTGATCGAGCAGATCCAGGCGGAGTACATCCGCATCTACGGTGGCAAGGACGAGACACCGATGGAGGTCGGCGAGTTCGACCCGCCCGCCGGCTCCTTCCTGGTCGCGTATGCCGCGGGGTCGCCGGTCGCGATGGGCGGCTGGC
>JBAQXA010000658.1:0-4297 GCA_049299195.1 Nocardioides sp. | reverse complement strand
GTGTTGGGCGGCGAGCGCTCGCGACCGCGTGGTCACCGCGGCGGTGAGCTGACGCCGCTGCCGCGTCAGGGTGCGGAGCTCCTCACCGTCGGCGTTGCGTTGGGCCTCGCGCAGAGCGGCGCCGACCGCGAGGATCTGATCGACCTGGTCGGCTTCTCGGCGTACGAGGAGATTGACGACCCAGGCGGCCAACGTCGGCCTGCGCAGCGCCTTGACTCGAGCCGCCAGCTCCTTGTCGGGGGCGAGGCCCGCCGCGGAATCGCCCACCTTGAGCTCGTGAGCCAAGGCATCGCGCGCGGGGGTGAACTCGGCGAGCGGCAGGGCATAGAGCCCGTCGGCCAACTCGAGTAGGCCGGGCTGGTTCACTCCTCGTCCAAACCCCGCTCGATGGCATAGCGGGTGAGCTCGACGCGGTTGTGCATCTGCAGCTTGCGCAGCGTGTTCTGGACGTGGTTTTGGACCGTGCGATGGGAGAGGAAGAGCCGCTCGGCGATCTGTTTGTAGCTCATCCCCTTGGCCACCATCCGCAGCACCTCGGTCTCCCGCTCGGTGAGCTCTGCGGGGAGTTCGTCGGTTTCGCGGGGAGCATCGGAGAGTCGGCGGAACTCGCCAAGGACGAGCCCGGCCAACCCGGGCGTGAACACCGAATCACCGGCGGCGACCCGCCGTACCGCCTCCAAGAGTTCCTCCCGCGAGGCGGACTTCACGAGGTAGCCCGTGGCGCCGGCCTTGACGGCGTCGAGCACGTCACCCTGCTCGCCGGACGCGGAGAGGATCAACACGCGAGCCGACGGATCCTGACGCAAGACCTCTGCGGTGACCTCCACGCCGCTCGGTCCGGGGATCTGCAGATCCAGCACCAGAACGCCGGGCCGGGCGGCGGGAAAGCGCGCCAGCGCCTGATGCCCGTCGGAGGCCACGGCCACCACGTTGAAGCCGGCGGCAGCAAGGTCACGCTCGACGGAGTCGCGCCACATCGGGTGGTCGTCGACGACCATCACGCGGATCGGTTCGCTCACGACGAGGACTCTATGTCCACCGCGGCTCCGCGCGGCCCGATGGGCACCGACAACTCCCACTCGGTGCCGGTCGGGCCTGTCATCAGCCGCGCCTGTCCGCCGAGCTCGTGAATGCGCTGCCGAATGGACTGCGTCACCCCCAGCCGCCCTTCCCCTTCGGCAACGGCCAGCCGCCCCTCGGGTATGCCGCTCCCCTCGTCTCGTATCGAGATAACGACGCGGTCGGGGAACGCCTCCAGGAGAACCCACGCCGGGGCGTGCTCCCCCACGTGATGAGCGACGTTGGTCAGGCACTCACGCACCGCGAGCACGAGCTCGTCGGTCAGCGCGCCCGGGAGCTCGACCGATCCGGCGGGGCCGCTGACCCCGACGCGGGGGTTGGGCAGCGATTCCAACTGCTCGAGTGCGGCCTTGAGATCTTTGGTGCCCATCACGACGTCTTCAGACGCGGTGAGTGCCACGGAATCCTGTTGCCGAATCAAGGTGCGCAGTGCGGCCTCCTGTTGGCCGGCCAGCTCCGCCAATTCGCCGAACTCGCCCCCCATCTGACGACCCTTGCGCTGGACCAGCGCCAGGACCTGGAGCACTCCGTCGTGGACCGCGCGCGCCAGGCGTTGCCGCTCGGCCGCAGCGGCGGCGGCGCGTTCGGCGAGATCCCGCTCCCACGCCATCCGCTTGAGGGAATCGCTCACGAACCCGACGATGGGCCCGCCGATCATGAGCAGGAAGATGTTGCCGTAGTTGCTCTGGGTGATCACGGAGCGGACGCCGATATCCGCGGACACGATCACGATCGCAGCCACCATGCCGCCGCGCCAGCCATAGTGGGCAGACCAAGCCAGCAGGGCCGCCATGACCCAAAACCCCGGGACCGTCGAGTGCAGGTCACCCTTGGCCGGCAGGGACGCGGCGATGGCGCCCACCGTCAACGCCAGGTCGGCGACCAGGAGCCAAACCGTGCGGCGGGACGGAACCGAGTAGGCGTAGGTGGCAAACGCCGTCCAGCCCACCATCGCGAGCAAGATCCCTACCCCGAGCTCGGGGCGCGCAAAGCCGTCGCGCCGCAGGACGTTGAGCATGATCGTGTTGGCCAACAACACGACCCGCAGCACCGCCAACGCTTGGAACAGCCTGTCCTCGACCGCCGTGCGCACAGCCGCCGACCACGGCACCTCCGCTGGCGTGGCAAGGGCAGATTTCACGAGGCCAACTTGGGTTCGTCCGGTGGCGAGTCCGTGTCGCCCGTGGGGCTCTCCCCCTGGTCACGCTTCGCTTCCGCGGCGGCCTTGGCTTCTGCGGCGGCCTTGGCTTCCGCGGCCGCCTTCCGCTCGGCGGCCTTGGCTTCAGCGGCGGCCTGGGCAGCGGCCGCGCGCGCCTCCGCGGCATACACATCGACGTACTCCTGGCCGGAGAGGCGCCTGATCTCGTACATGATCTCGTCGGTCACCGACCTCAAGATGTAGCGGTCGTCCTGCCGTCCGGCATAGCGAGAGAAGTCGAGCGGCTCGCCGAAGCGAACCGTCGGGCGGGTGATCCGCCCAAAGCGCTTGCCGGGCGGCGCCACGACGTCGGTGCCGAGCACCGCGACCGGAATGACGGGCACGTTGCACTCCAGCGCCAGGCGAGCGACGCCCGTCTTGCCCCGATAGAGCCGGCCGTCGTGGGAGCGGGTGCCCTCGGGATAGATGCCGAACAGGTCACCTGCCGCCAAGACCTGGGTGGCCGACCGCAGCGCACCTTCGGCGGCACTGGCACCCGATCGGTCGATGGGCACCTGACCTGCACCCCGAAAGAAGTGCCGCTTGATCCACCCGCGCAGGCCCGGGGTGTTGAAGTACTCCGCCTTGGCGACGAAGGTCACTCGCCGCGGGATCACCAACGGCATGAACAGCCAGTCGGCATACGACAGGTGATTGCTGGCCAGGATCGCCGGGCCACGCTCGGGAACGTGTTCCTCACCGAAGACGCGGGGGCGGAAGACGAGCCGGATGACCGGTCCCAAAGCAATCAGCTTGAGGAACCAATAGAACACCCGCGATCTCCCCTCTCGGCTGGCCGGAAGCACCCAGAGTAGTGCCATGGGGCACAATCGGCGCATGAGCACAGGCACTCATGATCCCCTCTCCCGCCCCGCGCAACCCGACCTCACGGATGGTCGCCGGGTGGGGGTGTTGGTCTGTCACGGCTTCACCGGTTCACCGGCCTCGATGCGCCCTTGGGCCGAGCACCTGGCTGCCGCCGGCTATGCCGTGGAGATGCCACTGCTGCCCGGCCATGGCACGACGTGGCAGGAGATGAACAAGACCGGATGGGCCGATTGGTACGCCGAGGCAAGCCGGGCCTTCGATCGACTCCTCGCCGATAACGACCTCGTGTTCCTCGCGGGGCTGTCGATGGGCGGGGCGCTGATGTTGCGGCTCGCCGCCGATCACCCCGACCGTGTCGCCGGCGTCATCGTGGTCAACCCGGCTGTGGCGACCGATCGCAAGGACGTGCTGGCGCTGCCGCTGCTCAAGCATGTGGTCGGCGCCTTCCCCGGAATCAGCAACGACATCAAGAAGCCCGGGGTCACCGAGCACGCCTATCCGAAGACTCCGTTGCGGGCTGCGGCCTCGATGATGGCGGCGTGGAAGCCGCTGCGCGCCGATCTCGGGCGGATCACCGCGCCACTGCTCTTCTTTAAGTCCGCCGTCGACCATGTGGTGGACCCCTCCAGCCAGCAACTCATCATCGATGGCGTCGGGTCAACCGACGTCACGCTGCGCATGCTCGAGGACTCCTATCACGTGGCCACGCTGGACAATGACGCTGAGGCGATCTTCACCGAGTCCGCCGAGTTCATCGCCCGAGTCACCGCTGCCCGCGCCTAAAGCAGGTCCCCATGGCATCTCAAGAGGACGACATCGGGCCGGAGGAAGACCCGGAAGCCGACACCGAGGCCCAGTGGCGCGAGATCGTTGCCAACTTCGGCGAGGCTCCTTCGCTGCCCGAACTCCCCGTCGTACCTGCTCCGGCGTGGGACGAGCCAGACCCGGAGCCGGCCTCGCCTGAGCCGATCTGGTTCGAGGACGCCGAGGGCTACCACCCGCCCCCGCCACCACCCATCCCGCGGCCAGCACCGCTGCGGCTAGCGGCATGGATCAGCGCGGTCTGCGGGCCGTTCTTGTTGCTGGGGCTCGCGATCTTCCGGATCGGAATCCCCAGAGTGCTGGTGTATGCCGCCCTGGTCGCGATCCTCGGCAGCTTTGTCTACTTGCTGCTGACGGCTTCTCCCGAGC
>JBAQXA010000657.1:0-6134 GCA_049299195.1 Nocardioides sp. | reverse complement strand
GAGCGTGCCAGCCACCGTCGTCATTACCCCGGTGCCGACGTCGACCCGGCGAATTGCGCTGTTGCCGGTGTCGGCGATGTAGATGTTGCCCTGGGAGTCGACGGCAAGCCGTTGGGGGGTGTCGAGTTGGGCCTCCAGCGCGGGGCCGCCGTCGCCGCCGAACCCGGGCTGCCCGGTGCCGGCGATGGTCGTGATGATCCCGGTCGTCAGATCGACCTTGCGCACCTTGTCATCGATCGCGCTGAGATAGAGCGAATCGCCGCTCACGACGACCGACTTGGGGTTTTGGATGCGGGCCTCGGTCGCCGGTCCGCCGTCGCCCGAGCTTCCCGAAACCCCGGTTCCGACGACGGTGGTGATCGTGCCATCGAGGTCGACGCGCCGCACCCGGTGGTTGTTGGAGTCGGCGAAATAGAGGACGCCGGACGAGTCGACGGTCAGGTCGTGCGGCCAGCTCAGACTCGCCTCGGTCGCCGGGCCACCGTCGCCGCCGAAGTCGTGGGTCCCGTTGCCGGCCACGGTCGAGATCGTGCCGTCGGGGGAGATCTTGCGGATCCGATCGTTGAAAGTGTCGGCGATGTAGAGCGACCCGTCGGGGCCCACCGCGGTGTCTCGAGGCTTGTTGACCTCAGCCTGGTCGGCGGGGCCGCCGTCGCCGCTGAAGCCTGCTTTGCCGGAGCCGGCGATCGTCGAGATGACGGACTGGGGCTCGACCTTCGCTTGGGCCGACTGGAGGCCGTAGAGCCCGACCGCTGCCACGGCCAAGGCCGCCCCCAAAACACCCGCGCGGAACCGGCTTGCGGCCAGGCGCGTGGCGCTCGGGCGCCAACTCACAGCGAGCGTCGTACGGCGACTCATGGGGGGACCACCTGGGGAAATGGTGACGGGGCAAGGCCCATGATGCCCGGTCTGGACCAGTTTGGTAAAGCGTCGCACTTTGCGGATGGGCATCGCTGACCGCGGTCATGGTGGAATAGCTCGCGTGAGCGAGGAGACCGCACTACCCCGACCGGCGCAGGTCACCGCGTCTGCGGTGATGATCATGGCCGGGTCCGTGATCATCGTGATGCTGGCCTTCACGGGCGTCTCCGAGCTTGGCTCGATGGGCACCCGCGAGGCGCTCGAAGACGCCCTTGGTCGCTGGCCGCTCAATGGCTTCGGCTGGAGCTACGCCGATGCCCAAAGCTGGCTCCGCACGATGCTGCTGGCGGCCGGAGCCCTGGCTGCGGCGGCCGGTGTGATGGGTGTCTTCGTGATGCGCCGCGACCGCTCCGCGCGCTGGGGCCTGACGCTGCTCGCGCTCCCGCTGCTCGTGGCCGGCTCGGTGACGGGTGGCTTTGTCGTCTCCCTGGTCGTGCTCGCCTCGCTGATGCTCTGGGCCCAACCTTCGCGCGACTGGTTCAACGGCGTACGCATTCCCGAAGGGTCAGTACGCCGCGACTCCCACGCGCCGACGATCGGTGGCGGCTCGCGGCACAGCCTCGCCCAGAGCCAAGCCGCCGGTGCCCAACCTGGCCCGATGCTCCCCGTCGCCGATCCAGGCCAGCGCCCCTCCACCGTGTTGGGCGCGGCCATCATCACGTGGATCGCGACCACGCTCATCGCGATGTTGACGTGCATCGGGTTGGCCGCGCTCGCCGCCAACCCCGACCCCGTCATCGCCGAGATGCATCGGCAAAACCCAGACCTCGGCGCCGGGGTCAGCCGCGACATGCTCGTGGCGAGCGGACTGACCGCCGGGGCCATCATCGTCCTGTGGTGCATCGCGGGGGCGGTCTTCGCGATCTACGCCTTCCGTGGCGCCTCCTGGGCGCGGGTGGCGCTGCTCGCCTCCACCACGCTGGCCAGCATGGTCCTGTTCAGCTTCTTTACGGTGGCGCCCTACGTCGCGCCCTTCGTGGTCGCAGGGGTTGCCGTGATCGTGCTGCTGATGCGCCCGGAGACCCGGCGGTGGTACGTCGTTCGCCGTGAGGCCAACGCACCGCTGCTCTGACGCGCGCGCCTGCCCGAAGCGCTACCGGGCGAGGTCGGCGCGGGCGAGCCGTTCGAGGCCGGCTTCGATGACGTCGTCGTTCTTGCAGAACGCCCAGCGCACCCACTGAGCCCCGGCCGCCAAGTCGTCATAGAAGGCCTGGCACGGGATGCCCACCACCCCGGCCCGATCGGGAAGGGCGCGGCAGAACTCCAGCCCGTCGGCCCAGCCGAGGGCCGAGATGTCGGAGAGCGCGAAGTAGGTCCCCTCGGGTCGCCTGGTCGGCAGCCCGATCTCGATCATGGCGTCGACGAGCAGATCGCGGCGGCGCTGGAGATCGGCGGCCAACTCCGAGGGAAACACGGTCTCTTCGGTGAGCGCGAGGGCCACGGCGGCCTGCAGCGGCCCGCCGGAGGTGAAGCTGAGCCACTGTTTGGCGCCCAGCACCGCGGCGACCAGGTCCGCCGGCCCGCTCGCCCAACCGACCTTCCAGCCGGTGAACGAAAACGACTTGCCGACGCTCGACAACGTCACGGTGCGCTCGAACATCCCCGGCAGCGTGGCCAGGGGCACGTGGGTGGAGCCGTCGAAGACGAGGTGCTCATAGACCTCATCGGTCACGACCGTCAGGTCGTGCCGGATCGCGATGTCGGCGACAGCGGCCAACTCTGCGGGGGTCAACACGGTCCCGGTCGGGTTGTGGGGGGTGTTGAGCAGCAAGACCTTCGCCCCGACCGCCGCGGCCTCAAGCGCGGGCACGTCGAGCCGGAAGTCCGGCGCGCGGAGGGTGACCGGGCGGCGTACACCGCCGGCGAACTTGACCATCGCGAGATAGGAGTCGTAGTAGGGCTCCAGCATGACGACCGGGTCGCCCGGGTTGACCAGGCCGAGGATCGCGCCCGCGATCGCCTCGGTGCAGCCGGTGGTGATGACGACCTGGGTGGCCGGGTCGAGGTCGATGCCGTAGTGCCGCGCCTGATGGGCGGCGACGGCTTCGCGGAGCACGGGCTTGCCGACACCGGGCGGATATTGGTTCTCGCCGGACTCCAGCGCCTGCACTGCCCGGCGTACGACGCTGCGTGGCCCGTCGGCATCGGGGAAGCCCTGGCCGAGATTGATCGCGCCGGTGCGTACGGCGAGCGCGGACATCTCTGAGAAGATGGTCTCCGGAATGCCGTGGAGACGTTCGGCGGCGGGACGCATGTCAGGAGAGTAGTGGCCAGATCGCTGGGCAAGCGGAAAGCGACCAACTCCGGGGAAGGGGCGGCGGCGAGCCGCGCCTCCTCGCGGTGGGCCGGTCGCCTCGGCGCCCTCCTCATCATCGCGGGCTTGGGCATCCTCGGCTACGTCGGCTGGCAGATGTGGGGCACCACCTACGTCGCTCAGCGCGAGCAGGCCGATGTGGTCAGCCAGGTCGAAGAGCGCTGGGCCGATCCCGACACAGCCGCCGAGCCCGTGAAGAGCAAGGGCGCGCTGGTCAGCGCGCTCATCCGCATCCCCAAGTTCGGCAAGGACTACGCCGTCCCGATGCTTGAAGGCACCACCGATGAGGTCCTCACCGGAGGTTATGGGCGCTTCTTGGAGGGTGCTCGCGTCGGCGAGTTGGGCAACTTCGCACTGGCCGCGCACCGGATCACCCACGGCGAACCGCTGCGCCGGATGCCTGAGCTGGTGGCCGGCGACAAGGTCATCGTCGAGACCCCGAAGGCGATCTATACCTACGTGCTCGACACCGGCGGTGACGACCTGACCGTCGACTTCACCGCCGGGTGGGTCTTAGAAGACCTGCCGCGCAACCCCAAGGGGGGTGTGCAGCCCGCCCAAGAGCCCGGCCAGCGACTGATCACCCTGACGACCTGCGCGGAGCTCTTCCACACCGACGATCGGTTGATCGCCTTCGGCCATCTTGAGAGCAAGGAGCGGCGCTCATGAGTGATGCCGAGATCTCCCGCGCGGGCGGTTCGCTGGTGGACCTGGCGGCGGATATCGACGCCTGCTGCCGACTGACCGGCGAGTTCACGTTGCGCTCGGGGCAGCAGGCGACGGAGTACTTCGACAAGTACCTCTTCGAGTCGCAGCCGGGGTTGCTCGACCGGGTGGCCGCCCGCATGGTGGGCCTGCTCCCCGACGACACCGAGTTGCTCGGCGGCCTTGAGCTTGGCGGCGTACCGATCGCGACGATGGTGAGCGCCAAGACCGGGCTTCCGGCGCTGTTTGTGCGCAAAGAGGCCAAGACCTATGGCACGTGCAAGCTTGCCGAAGGCCCGCCCGTAGCCGGGCGGCGCGTGACGCTCATCGAAGACGTGATCACCACCGGTGGCGCCGTGCGCGACGCGACGCGGGCGTTGTGGGAGGCGGGCGCGCTGGTCGATGTCGTCGTCTGCGCGATCGACCGCAGCCCGGGCGCGGAGAACCCGCTCGCCGACGTGGGCCTCACGGTGCGTGCCGTCTTGACCAAGGCGGAGCTCGACGCCGCTCGCGACCGCGCCTGAGCCCGACGGGCCACAGCGTCGGGTAGCCGGGGGGAACTAAGGGAGGCTGAGGCCGATGGAGACCGCGGGACTGTTCCTCGTCATCGCGTTCGCGGGCGGGTATGCCGCTCGGTTCGTCGGGCTGCCTCCGATGCTCGGGTTTTTGGTCGCCGGCTTCGGGCTGGCCGCCTCCGGCCAAGCCGCTCCTGAGGCCCTCCACGTCCTGGCCAACCTGGGTGTCACGCTGTTTGTCTTCGCGGTCGGGCTCAAGCTCGACATCGGCCAACTGCTGCGCCGCGAGGTCTGGCTGACCGCGGTGGTGCACACGACTCTCATGGTGGGCATCGGGACCGCCGTCGTGCTGGTGCCCGTGGCGGTCGGGGTCGCAGGCTTCGCCGGCCTCTCGCTGTCGACCGCCGCCCTCATTGCCTTCGCGCTCAGCTTCTCCAGCACCGTCTTCGTCGTCAAACTTCTGGAAGAGCGCAGCGAGCTGCGGTCGCGCTACGGACAGATCGCGATCGGCATCCTGGTCATGCAGGACCTCGTTGCGGTGGGGTTCGTGGCCCTGACCAATGGGCGGGCGCCCAGCGTGTGGGCTCTCGGGTTGGTGCTGCTGATCCCCGGTCGTCGCCTCCTCGGGATGCTGCTCGAGCGGATCGGACACGAGGAACTGCTCATCGTGTTTGGGGTCATGGTGGCGTTGGTCCCGGGCTATCTGCTGTTTGACGCGGTGGGGCTCAAGGGCGATCTGGGAGCCATCTTGATGGGCATCCTCCTGGCCCCGCACCGCAACTCAGGCGATCTCGCCAAGGCCCTCTTCTCGATCAAGGAACTCCTGCTTGTCGCCTTCTTCTTGAGCATCGGGCTGGAGGGACTGCCGAGTTGGGGTGAAGTCGCGGTGGCCCTCGCGCTGCTCGTGTTGCTGCCGCTCCAGTCGATCGCTTATGTCGCCTTGATCTCGATGCTGGGGATGCGCCGCCGGACGGCCGTGTTGTCGGCGCTCGTGCTGTCCAACAACTCCGAGTTCGGGCTGATCGTGGCCAGCACCGCGGTGGGCGTCGGGCTGCTGGAGCCCACCTGGCTCACGATCATTTCGGTGGCCGTGGCGATGAGCTTCCTGGTGGCGTCGCTGGCCAACCTCCGGGCAGAGCCGATCGCTGACTTCGTGGAGACGCGGTGGCCGGACCCCGACCCGCAACGCCTCGATGCCCACGAGCGGCCGATCCCTCTGCACGATGTCGACGTCCTCGTGCTCGGCATGGGCCGCATCGGCCAAGCGGCATACGACCGGCTGAGTGCGGGGGGACTGCGCGTGATGGGTGTCGAGCACGATGGTCGCCGGGTGGAGAAGCTCGGTAGTTCGGGGCGGGAGGTGATCGAGGGCGACGCCACGGACACCGGTCTGTGGAAGCGGCTTCAGGCGGTCCGAACCCTCGACACGGTCGTGCTCGCGATGCCGTTCCACCACGCCAATGTTGACTGCCTTCGGGTGGTGCGGAAGCGGCAGTTCGCCGGGACCGTGGTCGCGGTCGCGCGCTATGACGATGAGGTCTCCGAGCTCATGGAGCACGGCGCCACGTCGGTGCTGCACCTCTATGTCGGCTCGGGGATGGCGCTCGCAGACGCCGCGCTGGCGGCACGGTCGGAAGTGCCTGGGGAGCCGACGGCGTAGGCGTTGGCCGGCCGCCGGC
>JBAQXA010000656.1:0-4543 GCA_049299195.1 Nocardioides sp. | reverse complement strand
AGCCTAGACTGGCTGTCATGGCCTTCGAGATCCCCGAGAACATCCACCCCCGCTGCGCGCGGCTCGCGTGGCTGATCGGCCGGTGGCGGGGCAATGGCCACGGCGACTACCCGACGATCGACGCGTTCCAGTTCGGCCAGGAAGTGATCTTCCAGCAGGACGGGCGCCCGTTCATCCACTTCATGGCGCGCTCGTGGATCGTCGATGAGGCCGGCGAGTTCGTGCGCGACGCGGCCCAAGAGACCGGCTTCATCCGCCCCCAAGAGGACGGCAGCCTGGAGGTGATCTTCGCCCACATGAGCGGCTTCGCCGAGGTCTGGTACGGCGAGATCCACCCGGAGCGGCCGAGCTTCGAGATCGCCACGGATGCCGTCGTACGCACCGCCTCTGCCAAGGAGGTCACCGCCGGCAAGCGCCTCTATGGCTATGTCGACGGCGACCTGCTGTGGGCCTACGACATGGCCGCGGTGGGCCAGGAGTTGCAGCCCCACTTGTGGGCGCGACTGCAGCGGGCGTGACCCGCGTGGCTCAGCACCCGACCAACGACTGGCGCGAGCGCCTCCGCGAGCGCGGCTATCGGTTGACCCCGCAGCGGGAGCTGATCTTGGCCGCGGTCGAGGAGTTGGGCCACGCCACCCCCGACGAGGTGCTCAATCGGGTGCACGAGCAGTCGTCGGCGATCAACGCGTCGACCGTCTATCGCACCCTGGAGGTGCTCGAAGAGCTCGGTTTGGTGCGGCACGCCCACCTGAGCGATCGCGCCCCGACCTACCACTCCGCGACAGAGGCCGCCCACTTCCACCTGGTCTGCCGGAATTGCCACCGGGTGAGTTCGGTTGACCCCCTCATGGCTGCTGAGTTTGTGCACGCGCTGCGCGTCGACCGGGGCTTCGAGGCTGATCTTGGGCACCTCACCGTGCACGGGGTGTGCGTGGATTGTGCGCCGCCGCGCGAGGCCGCCGAGGCGGTCCGATGAGCGCCAACTACCGGAGTCCGCTCCTCGACCTGCCGGGGGCCGTCGAGGCCGACCGCACTGACGCCGGGGTAGCCGCGCACTACGGCTCCTTCAATGTCGAGCAGCGCGCGCTGGTCGCCGGCGAGGGTTTCGTCGACCTCTCCCACCGCGACATCGTCCGGATCGCCGGCCCCGACCGGCTCACCTGGCTGCACAACCTCACCACCCAACACCTGCTGAGCCTCGAGCCCGGAGCGTGGACGAGCGCGCTGATCCTGAGCCCGCAAGGCCACGTCGAGCACGCGTTCACCGGCTGCGATGACGGCACCGCGCTCACGGTGCACACCGAGCCGGGGGCCGGGGCGGCGCTGATCGACTTCCTGGACCGGATGCGGTTCATGATGGACGTCTCGGTGGCCGCGGTCGCCGACTTGGCGACCATGTGGCGCCCGGGGCTGGTCGACCCCGCCAACCCCAACGCCGGCTATGAGTTCGTGCCCTGCACCCAACTCGGGGCGTATGCCGCCGCGCTGGCGCCCGCTGCCGGGCTATGGGCCTTCGAGGCGCTCCGCATTGCGCGCGGCGAGCCGCGCCTCGGCGTGGACACCGACCACCGCACGATCCCCAACGAGGTCGGCTGGATCCCGAGCGCCGTCCACCTAGACAAGGGCTGCTATCGGGGCCAGGAGACCGTCGCGCGGGTGCACACCCTCGGGCGACCGCCGCGGCGGCTCACCCGCCTCCACCTCGACGGCAGCGAAAACACCCTCCCCGCCGCCGGCACTGCGCTGCGCTATGACGGCCGCGACGTCGGCTTCGTCGGCTCCTCGGCGCGCCACTTTGAGCAGGGTCCGATCGCGTTGGCGCTGGTCAAACGCAATGTCCCGCTCGACGCGGTGTTGGAGCTCGCCACCGAGCCCACCCCGATGCCGGCGACCCAGGAGGTCATCGTCGACCCCGAGATCGGGCTGCACGTGCGGCCGCGCTTGTGAGCCGTTCGCGGGGGTGACCTGGGCGGCATACCGGGGAGTAACCGAAGGTATTCTGGGGCCAGGCACGACAATCACCGACCACCCGCCGACTCAGCCGAGCGGCGCCGATCAGAGCGAGCCCAGCGTGACCCTCCGCGAGCAGTCCTCCGAGCACCGCTATGTGGTGATCGTTGCCGGCGGTGCCGGCACCCGGCTGTGGCCGCTGTCGACGAGCAAGCTGCCCAAGCAGATGCAGGCGCTGATGAGCGAGCGGTCGTTGATCGCCGAGACGGTCGGGCGGCTCGACGGGCTGATCCCGATCGAGCACGTCTTTGTCTCCACGACGGAGAACTTCCGTGAGCAGATCGCGGCGCAGCTGCCGACGCTGCCGCCCGAAAACCTGATCGTCGAGCCCGAAGCCCGCGGCACGCCGGCGGCCTTCGCGCTGTTCACGTCCTACATCCTGGGCATCGACCCCGACGCGGTGATCTTTTCGCTCGCCTCCGACCATGCGATCACCGAGATCGACAAGTTCCAGCAGACCCTCGACCACACCTTCGACTACATCGAGGCGCATCCGGGCGAGCTGGCCTTGGTCGGCATCGCCCCGAGCCGGCCCGACACCGGCCTGGGTTATGTGAAGGCGCGCGACGTGATCAGCGAGGAGCCGCTGGTCTACAGCGTCGACAAATACGTCGAGAAGCCGTCCTACGACGTGGCGATGACCTACCTCAACGACGGCGGCTACTTCTGGAACTCCGCCTACTACTGCTTCCACGCGCGCACGCTGATCGCGGCCTACAACGATGAGGACACCCGGCTGGTGGCCCAGACGGCGGAGTACCTCAAGACGGGGGACCCCGAGGCCTATCTCGCGGCGCCGGTGAAGGCCCACGAGATCGACATCATCGACACGCGCAAGTACCCGCTCGCGCTCGTGCCCGCGGAGTTCCGCTGGTCCGACATCGGCAACTGGGCCGCGCTGCACCGGTCGCTGGCCGAGCTGATGGGCACCGATGTCGTTTCGCGCAATGCCGCCAACCACATCGACGTCGACAGCCGTGACTGTCTCGTGCTCAACACCGATCAGCGGGTCGTGGTCACCGCCGGGCTGGACAATGTCGCGGTGATCACCACCGATGAAGCGGTCTTTGTCGTCGACATGCGCCAGCTTGAGGCGATGCCCTCGACGATGCAGGAGTTGTTCAAGCGGCTGCAGTTTGAGGGCAAGGGTGAACTGCTGTGAGCGAGGCCGGGACCGGCGAGCCCTTGCTCGCCGCGCAACTGCGTGAGCGCCTGACTGACTGCGGCGGCCGCCTCGTGCACATCATCTTGGTGGCGACCAAGCCCGACATCATCAAGCAATACCCGCTGTATGCCGAGCTCGCGGGCCGCGGCGAGATCGTGCTCGTGTGCCACACCGGGCAGCACTACGACCACCGCTACTCCGGGGCGATGCTCGAGGAGTTCGGGCTGCCCGTCGACATCCACCTCGGGATCGCCGGCACCCTCTCGGCCAAGACGGCGCAGATGATCGACAAGTTCGGCCGCGTGCTCGCCGAGTTGCGCGAGCTGGGGCTGACGCCGATCCCCTACATCCACGGCGACACCGCCACCTCGATGGCGATCGGCGTCGCGTCCTATGTCAGCCAGGTTGCGTGTGCGCACGTCGAGGCAGGCATCCGCACGATCACGCCCACGGCCGACTTCTTCACCGGGCACCTCGCGGCCTTCCGGGAGGGCCGCTTCGACTTCGGCGCGTATGCCGCCGCGCACCGCGACCCCGCGTCATACAGCAAGGGGAGCCGGGAGCCCTTCCCCGAGCAGTTCAACACCCGCGTCTCCGATGCGGGCTCGGGCTACCACGCGGCACCCGTCGAGCTGGCGGCGCAGAACCTGATCGATGAGGGCTTCCCGCCCGACACGATCGAGGTGACCGGCAACACCGTGGTCGATGCCACCGTCGCTGCTCGGGCCGACGCGGCTGCCGCGACGATCTTTGAGACCTACCCGCAGTTGCGCGGCGGCGGCTTCATCCGGGTCTGCATCCATCGGCGGGAAAACACCGACGACGAGATCCGCTTCCGGGTGCTCTTCGACGCCCTTGAGGCGCTCGTGCGCGGCGGTCGGCCGGTGCTGTTCATCCGCCTCTTCGGCACCGACGCCGCGATCGACCGGTTTGGGTTGCGCGAGCGACTGGATGCCTTGTCTGCGGAGTTCCCGGAGACGTTTATCTCCTCAGAGGTGTGGCCGCACTATCGCGACGTGATCGCGGCGATGCTCGAGTGCGCGCTCGTGGCCACCGACTCGGGCTCGATGCAGGAGGAGATGAACATCCTCGGCGTCCCCTGCGTGACGCTGCGCTTTGGCAGCGACCGGGGTGAGACGTTGTTGGCGGGCTCCAACCTGCTCGCGCCGCCGGTCGATGCCGGCTTCGTCGTTGAGGTGATCGAGGGGGCACTCGGCATGCCGTCGCTCGGCGAGCAGCCCAATCTGTATGGCGACGGGGTCACCGCGCGGATCGTCGACGGCGTACTCGCCCGGGCTGTGCCGGGTGCGGACGGCCAGTCGGGCCCGGGGCTCTTCCGCGCCGAAGAGGCCCGCCTCGGCCTCTAGC
>JBAQXA010000655.1:0-1515 GCA_049299195.1 Nocardioides sp. | reverse complement strand
CGAGAAGTCGAGCCGCCTGGAGCAGGCGCAGCGCCTCGTAGTGTGCGTCGAGGCCACCCGCCTCGGTCTGCGCCAAGGCGGCGCGCAGTGCGGGGTCGGCTGCGCCTGAGTCGTCGGCGAAGCGTGGCTGGGGGATCTCCACCCGGGGAGCGTAGTTGCGGTAGCCGCCGCGAGCGAGCCGCGGGGTGGCCGGCGGGCGTGGCTGCCCCCTCCGGCTTCTGCCCCTGTGTCACAGTGGTCGGGTGAGCGAGACCGCCTGGACTGCCCTCATGGGCGCGATGACCATCCTCTTTGCCATCGGCACCCTGTGGGCCTTCAAGTCGCGCGGAGTGCCAGCGGGATTGCGGGGACTCGCCGTCACCCTGCTGCCGGTCGCCGCCTGGCTCACCGGCACGTTGGAGATGCTGACGGAGATCACCGGAGCGGTCCTCGACTGGGCGACCGGCTTGGTCTTCGACCCGCGCGTGTGGGCCGGGGTGGGGCTGTTTGGCACCGCTGCCCTGTTGTGGCTCATCGCGGGCCGGATGCGGACCTCTGCAGTTGCTAAGGCACGCGGAGCCAGGAAGCAGTCCGCGAACCAGGCCCCCCTCAATCAAGCTGGCGCCAACATCCCGGCCACGGGGGCGCAACTGCCGCCCGCTACGCGTTCACCGGGCGCCTCGGGTTCGGCCTCTGGCGGCGAGCCGCTGCTCGCCGACCCTGACCTGGCCGATGTCGAAGACATCCTCAGGCGTCGCGGGATCTCCTGATCGAGCCCCTGCGCGGCGCCACCGCGGCGCCACACCTGCTAGATCGAGCGCTCGATACCTCCGCCCGCTTGGGTGGGGCCAGGTTGGTCGGCCTTGATGGCCGCGCTGGCTCCGGCAAGACCACCTTGGGCAACCAACTCACCGCCACCGCGCGCGGTCGGGGCATGGTCACCGATCTCGTGCACCTCGATGACACGTATGACGGCTGGGAGGGGCTCCCCGGACTGGCGCCGCGGCTGCTGGCCGATCTCTTCACTCCCCTCGCCGAGGGGGCACCGGGTCGCACCCAACGCTACGACTGGGTCGCCGGCCGGTTCGACGGGTGGATCGACGTGCCGGGCCCAGAGTTGTTGATCGTGGAGGGAGTCGGGGCGGGTCACCGCGCCTTTGATGCCTTCCGCTCCCTGCTGGTGTGGGTGGAGTGTCCCCCCGAGTTGTGCCTAACCCGCGGCATCGCGCGCGACGGGATCGACATGCTCCCCCAGTGGGAGGCCTGGCGCGGGGCGGAGGCGGCGTACTTCACTGAGCAGGACCTGCCGGGGCGAGCCGACATCGTCGTCCTCGGGCATGAGCCGCGCTAGCGCGTGCAGATCATGGGTTGGGGTGGGCGCCGGGGAGGAAGCGGTCGATCAGCCCGACGGCGTCGGCGATGCCGTCTTCGCCACGGAGCCGCTCCCCCAGCGCCCGGGCAGGCGATCGATAGGGACCGGTTTCGAGATCGGCCAGGAGAGCTACCAGCGAACCGCTGGTGAGCCGATGCCTGCGC